>NZ_JBDGQQ010000069.1:15035-17773 GCF_042218895.1 Salinibacter sp.
TCCGCTCAAAGATCGCATCGGTCTCACAGGTTCTTCCAACGGCGCAATTTAGGTTTCAACCCGGATTGCGGCTGGCCCGAATGAATTATTTTCAACCTTACCGGCCGTAAATTCATGTGTTCAGGCTTTAATTCCGAAGTCGCCTCCCCAGAACAATCCAATTGCCACGACTGCTGGTCCTGCCCAACCCTCCTCATCTATAGGCCACGCAGATACTTGGGGAGTGCGGCCCACGTGTCGGCAATGCACAGGCCAATTCCGTCAACGAAGCGGTCCCGTATCTGCGCATCGTACACGTACGAGTTCCAGATCGAAGCGACGCCGCCTCGGTCGCGAAAAAGCTGGCGCTGGCGTCTTTGGGCCAGCGAGTCGACCCTGTTGTTGCCGTAGGTGCGGTGGCGGATGGACGCCGGTAAGGGCGCCCCCAGCAGTTCGTGGGCCAGGCGGAGGCCTAGGAGAAGCAGACGCTCGCTATCCAGTTTGTCGGCACGACCGATAAGTTGGTTCCACTCTACCTCCGGAGGCCTGCGGAGAAATTCGGCAACATCGCAAACCAGACGCAGATGGCTCCATCGGTGCACCGTACCATGCAGGCAGAAGTGCAAGAGGGTGTCCTCCGGCGAGAAAGTGGGCACGGGCGTGCCCTGAAGGGGGACCGTTCGGAGACGCTCCCACAGTGGCTCCGGGTCCAGCGGATGTCGGAAATAGGGGGGCATCAGTTCCCAGTGCAGTTCGATCGGGACCTTGTCGCCCTGTTCGGTCGCACGGACGTACGTCTTGGCCTTACCAAACGGCTCCGTTAGTGCGGAGTACCAGGACGGCGGCCGGTCGAAGTCCAGGACGTCGAGCGGGGGAAGGGGTTCCCAATCTTCGAACTGACGGTCCAAAAGAAGGGTCTGGGCGCGAGTCACGTCTTCAAGAGACACCAGTAGATCCAGGTCCCCGAATGGCCGGAGGTGTAGATCGTCGTACACGGAGGCGGCAGCCACGGGACCTTTGAACGGCACGGCGGGAATGTCGTGCTCGTCGAAAAGTGCAAGGAGATCCATGAGTTCATGGGTCAGGAGCAGATTATTCCGAACATTGGCGTGAAAGGCGGTTCGGAGCCGATCCTGCACGGCGGGCGGCACGGCATCCGGGACCACCTCATCCAGTGCCTGATGGAGTAGAGGAAGCACCATGTGCTCGTCGGCGAGTTGGAGCACCGAAGACCAATCCAGCGGATCACGCGCCAAGTTTTGAATCTGCGCCGCCGTCTCGTCGTTGATCTGCGTTCGCGCACAGCATAGCAAAAGCTCGATCTCGGACGACCAGTTCATCCTGTCTGCTGCGAACATGGAGGCGAGCGATGCGCAATCAGAGCGAGAGCAGATCCGTAGGGGCTTCCCGTCCTCAGCGGGCAAGGGGCACTAAACGCCATCCGTCTCCACCAGGCCCTCGTCGCGTAGCTCCTGTAAAAACGAGCGGACGTACTCCAGCGCCTCCGCCTCCGAGATGGCCCATTCCTCCGTAAGTGCGGAGGCGATGTCTTCGGTATTTTGGCCGCGGGAGAGCAGCTCCCAGATGCGACTGCCCGTCTCATTCAGGGAGTAGTATTCCTGGGTCTCCAGGCTAAGCAAAACAGACTCGTCCTCGTCGATCTCGGTAGAGACAACATCGGAATTGGGACGATACTGGGGCATAGGTCTGGACTTGCAATTGAACAAGGGGCGAGATGAAGTCTAGAATCTCTGCGACGCAAGCTCAACCTCGAGGGAGGAGCATCTCCTCCGGCCGGGCCAAGCGCCGCCAACTGTCCAAGGGGTTTCCTGAACGCCCATGCTTGAGTACTACCAACTTCACGGTTTCTGTGTCCGCGCCCGGAGCCACAACTCCACGGTCAGTCGTCTGTTGCGCCGCACTCTCCAGTTCAAGGGAGCTCGGTACGAGGGGGAAGAGGCCCCTCTCACTGCTGATGGCGTCGAGGTGACACTCGATGTCAGCGTGGACCGGGCCCCTGCCTCCCCTCCGGAGAATGCCCATTACATCGACATGACCGGGCACGCCGAGCTTGGCGCATGGAGAACATCGGGGCGAATGATTCTGCGTCAGAAGGACATGACGGTCGACCTTCACCCCAGTGCGGGCCTGGCCGAAGCGGCAGTCCCTCCTGATCCGTTCACGTCTCGCCCCGATCGGTGGCACAGTTCTCAGCTCTCCTATCTGGTTGCCATCAGCCTCGCCATCCTGCTGCGGGCCCACAGCTGGTTCCCCCTCCACGCTGCGGGGCTTACCCGTGAGGGGCGCGGGGTCCTGCTTACGGCCGGCAGCGGAAGTGGAAAGTCGACGGCTGCGTTGAGCCTCGTCCGCAACGGTTGGGGATACCTCTCGGACGACACTGTGCTGCTCCGCTCGGAAGACGGCTGGATCAGGGCGTACTCCTTTCGGCGCGACTTCTGCGTAGACCCGAGCCTGAAGGCCCACTTCCCTGAGCTAGACGATCCAGAGTGGCCCCCTGCCCCGAACGATGCCTCGAAGTGGCGGGTCGATCCCAGCCAGATTTATCCCGGACACCCCGCAGCCGCCTGCACGCCCTCTCTCGTCGTGCTGCCCACCCTCGCCGATGCGCCAGAGAGCCACGTCGAGCCGGTCGGCACCAGGTCTGCGCTCGAAGAGCTTCTCAACCAGGGAGGCTTCTTCCTCGCCCCCGGCTCCGACGCCGCCGACCGTCACCTCACCGTGCTCCGCCAACTCGTCGA
>NZ_JBDGQQ010000007.1:0-10539 GCF_042218895.1 Salinibacter sp.
TAGTTTACGAATCGATCCGCGTTCGTGATGCCGTTCCAGGTTCCAGGTACAGCGGAGGAGGAAGCATCTTGGCCTGCAGGATCCTGGGCAAAGTCGGCGTAGGCCGTCTGAATGAGCCGGGAGAATGCTGTTCGGAAGGACGACACGTCGAAGCGCTCCGCCTGTGCCCGCATTTCCTCGGGGGCAAGCTGAGAACGAATGTCTTCGAGTTCGCGCACGGCTGCCTTCACATGGTCCACCGTCTGTTCCTGAAAGAACACCCCTGTTTCTCCGGGGACGACAGTCTCGGTAACCCCTCCGCGACCGTGCGCGACCACCGGCGTTCCGCAGGCCTGTGCCTCAACCGGCACGATTCCGAAATCCTCCTCCGCCGCGAACACGAAGGCCCGCGCGTTTTCCAGGTAGTGCGTGGCGGCCTCGTCGGGCTGGTACCCCACCATCCTAACGTTCGGCCCTGCCAGTCGTGCGAGGGCATCGAACTCGGGCCCGTCCCCGACCACAATGAGCTCTTTTTCCGGCATGTCGTTGAAGGCCCGGACAATCAGGTCGACACGCTTATAGGAGACAAGGCGCGACATGGTGAGGTAGTAGTCCTCCTTGTCCTCCTGAACCGAAAACCGCTCCACGTCCACCGGAGGATAGATGACGTGGGCCTGTCGTCGGTACGTCTTCCAGATTCGGCGGGCTACGTTCTGGGAGTTCGCCACGAAGATGTCTACGCGGGGGGCCGTCGACGCATCGTAGAGCCGCAGGTAGTGGAGAATGGGCCGCGCGAGGAGGTTCCGGAGCTTCTGGCTCACCCCCTCTGCCTTCATGTAGTCGTGGTACAGGTCCCATGCGTACCGGAGTGGGCTGTGCACGTAACTGACGTGCAGCTGGTCGGCACGGGTAAGAGCCCCCTTCGCGACAGCGTAATTCGACGACACGACGACCTCGTGGTCGGTAAGGTCGAACTGTTCGATCGCGAGTGGGGCGAAGGGAAGGTAGTACCGGTAGGCGCGCTTCGCGAAGGGGAGCTTCTGGATGAACGACGTCTCGACCGATTTTCCCTGCAGAAAGCTGCGCTGCTCCTCCGGCACGAAGTCGATCAGGCTGTAGAGGTCCGAATCCGGAAAGACCTGGATCATCTGTTCGAGTACCCGTTCGGCTCCCGCATACACCGGAAGCCAGTCATGGACCAGACCCACGCGGTCCGGCAGGGCCGCACGTGAGTGATCTCCGCTGGGGGTAGGGCGGGAGGCCGGACTGCTGGACTGCGGGGACACAAGCCTCAGATCCTTGAGAGGGATTACGGAATGTTAAAGCCTACAGTCCGGAGCACCCTTCGACGATCCACCTGAGGTGTACTTGGGGGGAACGCTTTGGCCGAGGTTCTCTTATCCAAACCCCACAGCTTCCTGGGATGAGTGCGCCAAAAACGACACCTTCCCGTTCCCCACACAGGGGGGTATGTCAAGACGCTGTATCTGACGTACCGACACTTTTATGCCGAGTCGTCTTCTTGCCCCGTGTTTTCTCCCTGGCTGCCCGCCCACTGCGTAGCGTAGTGAAGCAGCTCGTCCACGGTCTCGTACCCGAGCTTCTCCTTCGCACGTCGACGGTACGTCTCGACTGTCTTCCGATCCAGGTCCAGCTGAGCGGCAATTTGGTGCACGCTGTTCCCTTCCCCGAGCATTCGGAAGACCGTCAGCTCCCGGTCGGTGAGCTCTTCCAGGTGCGACGTGGTAGAATAATCTTCTGTCTGAATGACCTTGCTCAGAATGCGAGACGTGATGTGCTGGCTCAGGTACACCTGCCCATCGCTAATCTCCTCGATGGCGCGTATCACCGTTTGAGTAGGCTCGGTCTTCATGACATATCCGGAGGCCCCGGCCCGAATGGCCCGCTCCGCATACACGTTCTCGTCGTACACCGAGAAGACGAGAATCCGAACCTCCGGCACACGCGAACGAATGCTCTCGATGAGACTAAGACCGTCTTCATCCTCGAGTGAAATGTCGACCACCAGGACGTCGGGCACCCGCTGTTTGATAATGGGCACTGCGTCTGAGGCACGCGCGCTGTCCCCCACGACCTGCATTCCGGCCTCACTGATCGCCGACGACAGCGCCTCCCGTATGGCCGGATGATCGTCGACGAGAAATACCCGTGTTTGCGTGTGCGAACTCTCTGGGTTAGAGCTGTCAGGGGAGGCCTGAGAGCCGCTAGATGAGATCTCCGAGTGGAAGTACAGTGCTTGGTTCATTCGCCAACGGCGCTTTCGGGTAAACACGAAGTCGTTTGCGTGAGAGGCGCACACGTGCACAAACGCGGATGCCCGCAACAGATACAGGAGGTGTGCGCTCTACGATCCCTCCGGATTAGTCACAGCATTAAGTTTAGCGTCAGTCGCGAAGACGCTTTCTCCTCTAGTGCAAGCCCTGGGGAAGATAAGGCGTAATCTGACATATTCCGTTAGAGCACGCCCTGGCGCCACCGCTGGCTGTGTTGCCCCCCTGAACATAGACTCGCTCGATCAGCCACGATGCTTCTCCCGTTGGGTCCCACGGTCAGCACCTCCTCCGCGTACATGCTCCGGAACAATTCGGGCGTACCCCAAGGGCGATGGGTCGAAGAAATGAAGGGGTTCCGCCCACCCTGGAGGCTTCGGAAAGCCGTCCGTGGAGAGCATCGGAGGATGTTCGCCCGCGTCACTCGTTGTCGTCCTCCCCATCCGAAGACCTCAGGCTTTCTGCCCCCTCACCAGGAGCCGATGCCCACTGTACGGCGTACTGCAGCAGTTTCGATACCGAGTCAAGCCCCAGCTTTTCCTTCGCTCGCCGACGATACGTCTCGATCGTCTTCCGCGCCAGATTGAGGCGATCCTGGATCTCCTCAATGCTGTGGCCCTCCCCGAGCATCTGGAAGACCGCAAGTTCGCGGTCGGTAAGCTCATCGATCGGGAAGCTGGGCTCGGAGGCCTCTCCTCTCGCGACCTTGTTAAGGATGCGGGAGGCCATGTCTCGGCTCAAGAATACCTCCCCGTCGTTGACCACCCGTATGGCTTCTATGAGTTCTTCTGTCGATTTGCTCTTCATGAGGTAGCCTGAGGCCCCAGCCCGGATGGCCCTCTCGGCGTATACCATTTCGTCATACATCGAGAACACCATGACCTGAATGTCTGGATACTGGGCTCTAACATTTTGGACGAGATCGAGGCCATGTGCATCCTCCAACGAAATATCTATGACGGCCACATCGGGATCGAGTTTTTCAATCTGGCGAAAGGCCTCTTCCGATGAACCCGTCTCTCCACAGACCTCGATGTCGATTGTTGACTCAATCCGGTCCCGAATGGCTTCCAGTATGGCCGGATGATCGTCGACTAAAAAAACCTGAATGTGACCAGTACCTTTATCTTCCGATGGCATTTGAAAGTGGACTACAATGAAATGTAAGGACGGCAGGAAGGCTCACCTTTTGACTCTAGAGTAGTCGGTTTCCCTTAGCAAAAGCAACGGCTACAACACTGCGTCTGAATCGGTCCTAATGCATTTCCACCTTCGATGTTCGATAATGCACTGGTACTCCTGTCACCGAGGAGAATCTAACCTAGGGTTCCAGGCCGGTCCCGTCTCTGATCAGGTTGCTCCTGGAAACGGTCGTGACTGAGTTGAATGGGGATTTTAGACCTCCCATTCGGTGCTTTCTCCGACGGCGGCTGTGATGAGTCCAGAAGCCCCAAGGAAGGGGGGCGGAACGGAGCCTTCGACTCCGCCGCAGCGTGTTCGCGCACCGGTTGAGATTGCCGCTGGGGAGGGGCGGCGGTCAATAGTCACGAACGCCACAGGGCAAAATTCCGTTGGATGTACGGGGCTACAACAAAACTGATGGGGCGCCAGAAGGTCTCTGCGTCCGGCACCAGAACCGGCATCGTTCGCGCGCCGGACAGGGGCGCGCAGGCTCACGGCCGTCCAGAACCGCTTCCTCGAGGGGAGCAATTCAGTCTCCTATGCGCACGGCACTCAGGACCTGCAGCTCTACGGGAGTTGGCTATGGCCGCCGACGAATCAACTGCCATCCTTACGTCTAGCGTGTCGCTTCCCGGGCACACGCTCTGGTTTGGACGCGCCAAACTGTACGACGACCACATCCGCGTCACGGGATGGCACTGGACGGGCCGGCATGAGAAGCGCATTCGCCTGGACAATCTCACGCGAGTCGACACCTGGTCTCGTGCGGACGGGCCAAACATGGTCCTCCGCATGAACGATGCGGCTGAATACCTCCGTCTGGAAAAGGGGATCATGCTCTGGTACTGGAAACTGAAAGAACTGGGGGTCGAGGTTATGGGTCGCGGATGAGATCTTCGTCGGGCGAGTGCCTCGCTTCCAGGTTCGGGGACGAGAGGATGGAGACCACGGTGAGCTCGGACGAGGAAGTCGGTGCGGGTACCAGTGTTTCTACTGTCTACGGACGCGCATCAACAACTGTGAAGCGGCCCCGGCAGCGGAGGGATCTCCAATCCGAAAGTGACGAGGGATTGTTGCCTGTGGCGTATCCCGATGCACAGCCCGCACCGTTAATGTATTTCAGCCGTATTAACCAAGACCTTCTGGTCACAATCTGTGTGATGCAGAACAGCAACCGTTCCTCATTTCCCCAACTGGAAGGCAATTCGGCGTCTTCCTCGTCGCGTCATCAGCTCCAGGCAGCGTCCCCGATGTCCGAAGACAGCGCCAGCCTGGACTTCTCAAGTATTCTCGCAACTCTCGCGCGGCGGAAGTGGATTGTTCTTGTCACCTGCCTTCTCGTTGCGGGCTCGGTCGCAGGCTACACACACACGTTGCCCTCTATCTACCGGGCGTCCAGCATGGTGAGGATTGACCTGCGGAGCGAGGGCACCATGACGGTAACAACCACCCCTGCGGTCCAGCCGACGCGTGACCTAACGGCCGAGGTCGGGGTGCTTCGGAACTCCAATGAACTTGCTCGACGAGTTGTCAAGGCACTTCGGCCCCGAGACGATACGGCGGGAGGCCCACAACCCTTCCCCGTGTTCGCTGATTCCGGGGCGAAAGAGCCTACTTCTAAGCGCGCGGCCATTCGCCGGCTCCGTCGAAAGGTGACATTCAAGCCCCGCCAGGACCGCAATATGATTGAAATCATCGCGACGAGCGAGAGTCCGAAGGAGGCGTCCACCATTGCAAACACCTACGCGAGGGAGTACAAAGAATTTAGCCAGGAAAAAGCACGGGCGAGCGTGTCGGCCGCCCGAAAGTTTTTGGGGAAGCAGGCGAAAAAGAAACGCCGGAAGATCCAACGGCTCGAAAGGAAATGGGAGTCGCTGAACAACCAGCTCGCTGTGCGGGGCAGTGACAGTCTCACTTCAGAATACAATGAGCTAAAATCTCGCCGCGATCAACTCACATTCAAGCTTGAACGGAAGCGAACCCAGCTCAAGCTTCTCCGCAAGCAGCTGCGCAAGCTTCAGCCTCAGCTTGAGGAGAGCGTCTTGAAGAACCAGAAGGCGTCCGGCCTTCGCAGTGAGATCCAAGCCCTCGAAAAACAGATTGCGAAGATGCGGGCTGAGGCCGCGAAGTACTACGCCATAAATCCCAACTTGAAGGGGGATACGACCCGGATCCGAAATGACTTTCCGGAGCTGGCGAATCTCATTCAGCGGATCGACGCTCTCGAGAATCGCAAGCAGGATCTGGCCCGGGAGCTAGTGGCCAAGGCCACCACCGGACCCCTGTCCTCCGGAGCGGACGGGGCACCACTGGGACGCGTCGCAAAACTCCGCAGGCGGATCGCTGAGAAGGAGCTCGCGGTGAATCAGCTTCAGTCGCAAATCGCCGAGATGGATTCGCAGATTGCCGAGTACAAGTCGCGGCTAGACAACATTCCCGAACAGCAGTTGCGGCGCAAACAGGTCAAGCGGAAGCTGAGACAAGCAGAATCATTCTATAAAACGATTACGAGCGAGCTTCAGAGAAAGGCTGTCGCCGAAGAGTCCGAGCTTGGCTACGTTGAGATCGTTCAGAGCGCGTTTGTGCCGGGTGTGCCAGTCCGTCCCAACATGGTCCAGAATGTGATTCTTGGGATTCTTCTGGGGCTCGGCTTCGGGGTCGGACTTGCTTTTCTGAGAGAGGCCACGAGTACTGAGTTCCGCCATCCAGAAGAGATCGAAGAAGAGGGCTACACCCTCCTCGGCGTCGTCCCGGCGATGGATTCCGAGATTGAGCGTGCATTCAACGGCCGCGATTTCATTACGGTAGAGGGGCGCGAGGTCAGCACGCGTCTGATGCCTGTGCTCAACCCCTGGTCCTCGGTGACGGAGAACTACCGCCTGATCCAGACAAACCTGAGACACGCTGACAATGAGAACCCCGAGGTCGTCTTCGTGACCAGCGCGCAGCAGGGGGAAGGTAAAACTACGACCGCGGTCAATCTTGCCCTTACCGGGGCGCTCAGCGGTCAGCGCGTCCTCCTCATTGACGCGGATATGCGAAACCCAACCGCCCACACAGTGCTCGGCGAACCGCGCACCCCGGGCCTGGGAGAGATACTGAGCATGGGTCCTGGCTCCAGCGGGCGTGGGCGGGATGCTCTCCTGGATACGACCTCGAAGGAAAACGGGGAGACAGGAGATTCGTACATGCACCGCCCGTTGGTCGAAGGGCTCTATTTCATCCCGGCGGGCACCGCGAAGGAGGCGCCCACGACGACCCTCGACTCGGAGCGCATGCGCTGCTTCGTCGAGGCGGCTCAGCCACACTTCGACCTTATCTATATCGATACCCCACCGGCTCGTGCTGTGAGTGACGCGGTCGTGATGGGGGCTCAGGCAGACGCAACGGCCCTCGTCGTTTCGGCCAACGAGGCGGATCGGAAGGCGCTAGACTCGGTCATAACGTCTCTGCGCTCGGTAGACGCCCACGTTTCGGGGGTCGTGTTCAATCGGTTTGACGAGCAGAAGGCGTCGGGAGCAAACGGGGCCTACTCGTACTACGGATCCGAAGACTACTACGACTATCAGAGCAAAGACCGTGTCATGCCTGAGGAGACATGAGGAACGCCTGAACGCTGCGAAAGGAGAGTCCCGCACTCGGAGGTTCTGAGAAACGTATCGCGCACTGCCGTCCCAGCCGACCACGGGCAGCGCCTCACCGCGCGTCTGGGGTGGGGGGACAGGGCTCGGACGGTTTCCCGTTTGAGGTTGGAGGCGGGCTCCAACTATCGCATAACGACAATTTTCCGGACGCGCACGCCGCTGGGGGCGCCGAGCCGAGCGAAGTACGTGCCACTTGAGAGGTCGAGAACCGACACCTCGGCCGTGCGCCGTTTTCCGCGCGCCGTCTTCTGGTGGTAGATCTCCTTCACTCGCTGACCCAGCACGTCGTAGAGGGTGAGCGCAACGGGTCCGCTTCGCTCGACCGTGAACGCAAGCCGAGTTGACTTCCGCACCGGATTCGGTCCTGTCACACGCAGCGTGAGTGCCTGCTTCGCCTCGATGACCAAGGGGACCGGATCTGTGCGAGACGTCGCTCCCCCCGCATCCACCTGTCGGAGGCGGAACCGATGCGTGCCGGGCGCTAGATCCCCCGCACGAAAACGGTAGGAGTGCGGCTTGGCAGTCGTGCCTGCTCCTTCGACAAAGCCGATCTGGGAGTAGTCGGTACTGTCAGGGGGACGGTGCAGCACTCCGAATCCCGAGTTGTTCGTCTCGCTTGCGGTCTGCCACCGGAGAAGGGCCGCCGTCCCGTCGCGTGTTGCGGTGAACGCCGTCAGGTCCACCGGCAACGGGTTGCCCGGGCTATCGCTCGCCAGTTTGAATGTACCGAGTTGCGTCACACCCTGAGCCACCAGGACGTCATCGGTCGAGTCGGAGGGAGTGCCCTGGTCGTCGAACGCGGTGGGGACGGACTCGTAGTCCCCGTCTCCGTCGGCGTCAAGGACGATCGTGATGGCCTCAGGAATGCCGATGCCGTCAACATCTTCGTCGTCGAGACGGATGCGGACGTCGACCGAGTCGAAGGTCGACCTCCGGGCACGCACCTCCCAGCGGTACTGACTCAGGTTTTCAAATCGTTCCTCACCGCTTCTGCTCGCTGACGAGGACGTGGTGGCCGTTCCCTCCGCGTCTGCTCCGGCGAAGAAGCGAGCGTCGATGCTGCCGCTCGTCCGGACGTTCCAGAGGGTTCCCCCCAGTCCGGTCGTTCCGAGATCGATACCCGTCGACCCGCCTTCATCGGCATCGATGACTGCAAGGGCACGTTCGAGCGGTGGATCTTCGGTGGAGTCGTCCTGGACAGTGACCGGAACGGGCTCGGCAGAGACTTTTTTGCTCTTGCTGCTGGCCGTGAGGGTGAGGTCCGCATTTCCGTCCGCTTCCGGCGTGAGCACGACGGTCTGATTAGGGGGGGACACGCTTGTAGCAAGGACTGGGGGGTTGCTTGAGGTCGCCGTGACGGTCGGCGGATCCTCGCCCGACGTTCGAAGAAGGGCAGGACCCACGTGGGTCAATCGCAGGGAGGATCCCCTTATCACCAACGAGTCGAGAAACGTTTTGGAGGACGTCGAGCACTCCAACCGACCACCATTGCTCGAACACATGAACGTATCCCAGGCGTCGCTCGGCACCATCGCGTCGTTCCAGGCCGCCGCGCTGTCCAGGAGGGTTGGACGCACCCCAATCTGGTTTCCCAGTTTTAGCGTATGGTAGAACTGACTTGGCTCCTTGCCCGGATCCTTCCAGAATCCGGAATTGAGGTCCGCCCGGGTGTTGATCGAGGTGGACGGAGGCTCCCATCCTCCCCGTTCGCCATCGAGGCGGTCCCAGTGGGCGTCCACGTCACTCCCGAGGCCTGGAGAGTGGCGGTACATCATCGCACGGACCTGCTCTTCAAACAGTACCTCGAACGTCTCACGGTGCAGGCCGCTGCGGTAGCGGTCGAGTCGAGAAAACAGGTCATGGCTTACCCCGAGAATGGCCCCGCAGATGTAGCGGTTTGTAGACCAGGAGCGAGGATTGTACTCGGTGTGGCCGATCGTATTGTCGAACGATTCGCACATCTCAAGCGACTTCATGTACGTGAAGACGCGGCGCAGGGGCTGTTCGATACCCAGATTGCCGAGGTCGCCCAGGTGCGTGTTCTGATACTGCCAATCGACCGGCCGATTGCCAAGTTTGTGCCCCCGTCCACTGTTGATCCGCATGGCGAGCTCATACCACGCGTTGTCGAGCCATAGGTCGTAGGCGCGGTCCTTCGCGCCTGCATACCGCCCGGTGACGTGCGGGGCAAGATCGAAAGGAAAGGGGCCGCCCGGCCACGTATACCAGTCGCTGTTGGCCCACGTGCCCCCGTGATGCGTCCCCAAATTGGAGAGCTCATCGGCCACGTCGTACGTGCTGATGGTTTCCCATAGCTTCACCGTCGCCCATTTCTCGAGGTTTACCTGGCGGTAGGCCGCGTCCGACTGACTCGTGACGTCGGTGTAGCCGGGCTCGACGAGCGTCGACTCGACGTCCTCGAAGTTGTCCGTCTCTGCCCCCAGGAGTCGCGTCGCCCACCACAGGTCTTCCAGACAATCGGGACTGCTGGGGGCGGTTGCGGACGCGCACTCTTCGAAGTCGGAGAACGACCGGTGGCCCTCCCCGGCCGCTCCCTCCACCGGATCCCAGAACCCCGACCGCCGGTTGCTCCACGTCTTGATCTCGCCCCCCCACATGTCGAGGGGATGGTGGACGGGAAGCCACTCGTTCCAGTCGGGAAATTGAATCGGGGCTGGGACGTGCATCCCGTCTCGGGTCGAATCGATCTCAAAGTCGTCCGGGGACGGGCCGCCCGGAAAGACGTGCGCGAGCATCTCCCGGTCATGGTCGAGGGCCCACTTGACGCCGGCCCCGGCCGCCGCGTATTGACTTCCTCCTCCCGGCATGTTCGAAATGCGGGTGCCCGCCGTCCGGGGGGCGGACTCGCTACGGCTCGCGACGCTGGTGGGGCCGGGCTGATACACAGGGTGCCAGGGCCGTCCGGGCGGGGCATAGGAGCGCCCCGTGTCGGGGTCTTTCAACTCATAGCTCCGGATGTAGGCAGCAATTTTTTTGCCCTGGCGTGCGGACAGGCCGTGGAATTTGCTGCGGGCAATGATGGACGTGTTGGAGAACGCGAAGTACGCAAGGTCCCGGCCGTCGGTCGCGTGGCAGTCGGCGCAGGCGGCGGTGATGGTCTCGTCCGACCGCCAATGCGGCGCCAGCGAATTGCGCTGTTTCCAGAGCGCCTCTCCCTCAGCGACCGATTCAGAATCGCCGTACCCTTCTGGGGCGGACCAGGTCGCAGGATCATCCCACGCGAACGACGTTCCGTTGATGGCGTCGGTGTCATCCGGACGCCGAAGCTCCAGGCCGAGGATGCGGTACCCGGTGCTCGGAGCCCCGAAATCGTCCGGGCTGTTTTTCGGAAATGCGTAGTTGAACCGGAAGTCGATGGTGTTGCGGCCATCCACGAGTGTGCCGCCGACGTCGGCGACGGCCACCTCAAGCCGGAGGGTGTG
>NZ_JBDGQQ010000070.1:0-2829 GCF_042218895.1 Salinibacter sp.
GAGATGCTCCCGCGCCAGGACGTGATCACGATGTACTCGCACGCCGCGGTCTTCGTCTGCCCCAGCGTGTACGAGCCGTTCGGCATCATCAACCTGGAGGCGATGGCCTGCGAGACGCCGGTCGTGGCCTCGCGGGTCGGCGGCATTCCCGAGATCGTGGTGCCGGAGGAGACAGGCCTCCTGGTCGACGTGGACCCAACCGAGGGTGACGACGTGGACCCGGCAGACCCGGACGCGTTCGCTCAGGGCCTCGCGGATGGAGTGAACGCGCTCATGGCCACCCCGGAGCGGCGCGAGACGATGGGTGCCGCGGCGCGACAGCGGGTCGAGGAGCAGTTCAGCTGGCGGGCCATCGCCGAGCAGACGCTCAACTTTTATAAATCCCTGGTGGATGGTGGGCGCCCCCAACCGTAACCCCCTTGACGAAAGTGGGGCCTCGTGGCCGGGCACATTGCGTATTTCGTATTGCGCATTTTCTACGTCACGCAACACGCAATACGCACTACGCTCATCACGCCGGAGCGGGCGGAACCGGGTCGTCCCTCGCATCCTCGCGCCGGCCGGACTCGGTCTCCTGCCCAGCGGCAGATCGGGCCTCCTTCCAGGTGTCGATCCGTGCAAGGAGTTCCTTCGCCTCGCGCAGAGACACGTCGAGTGCGTCCAGAACAAGCCGCACCGCCTCCTGGCGCGAGCGGCCCTCCTGACGAAGCCGGCGGAAGGTCGCCTCGATCTCCTCATCGCCGGGAATCTCATTTCGGAGCCGGTTGATCTCGTCGTCACTCGGCATGGCGGCCTCGGCGTCAGTTCGACTCGATGCGACCCGCCTCCCGGAGAATTCGGCGGAGGCGGTCCAGCGGCAGGGCCTCTTGCGTGTGTCCGTCGCGCCCCGTTACGGTCGTTGCCGTCGTGAGGGCGTTGTAGACGGCCTCTTCCACCGCCTCCACCGTAGCGAGAAAGAGCGGGCTCATTCGATTGTTCGGGAGCAGCGACTCGGGCCGCGGCGCCTGCTCGCCCGTGCGGCGGTTCTGGGTCGAGAACGCAATCACGAAGTCGCCGGAGCCGTTGCTCGAATAGCTGCCCGTGCGGGCGAGGCCGAGCATGGCGCGCTTGGCCATCCGCTCCAGGTTGCGCGGGCTGAGGGGGGCATCCGTCGCGAGCACGATCATGCAGGATCCTTCCTCATCGGGGCCCGTCGCCGTCGAGTCAGGGTTCCCGACAACAGAGCGGAAGTCATAGCGGCCCAGACGCTCGCCCACCGGAACCCCATCGATGCGGAGGATGCCTCCGTAGTTGGCCTGCACGAGCGCGCCGACCGTGTGCCCGCCCAGGTCCGCCGGCAACTGGCGCGAACTGGTGCCGATTCCTCCCTTCCAGCCGAGCGCACTGGTCCCCGTGCCGGCCCCGACGCTTCCCTCCTCCACGGACCCTCCCGACGCGCGTTCGATGGCGGCAATTACGTCCCCCTCCGTCACGTGCTGGCCCCGGATGTCGTTGAGATACCCATCGTTGGTCTCGCCCACCACGGCGTTGACGGATTGAACGTCCTCGTTGCCGGGCTGGCGGAGCGTCCACGCCACGGTGGCTTCTACGGCCGTGCCCACGTCGAGTGTATTTGTAAGTACGATGGGCGTCTCAATCGTGCCCAGTTCTTGCACCTGAAGAAATCCAGCCGCTTTGCCGAAGCCGTTGCCCACGTGCACCGCGGCCGGCACCTTCTCGCGAAAAAGATTCCCGCCGTGGGGAAGAATGGCCGTCACGCCGGTGCGCACCGCGTCCCCCTCGATGAGGGTCTGATGTCCCACGCTCACCCCCCTCACGTCGGTGATGGCGTTGAGGGGACCCGGCTCGAAGATGCCGGGCTCAACCCCGAGCTCCCGGAGACGGACAGAGTCTGACTGTGCGGATGCGGCCATCGGGGGGAGAAGGCAGACGAGAAGGACGAAGAGAAGTGCGCGGGGGCGCATGGTGACGGGCAGCGGTAACGGCGTTTCTTGCGGGGAGGCGTGTTCAGGGCTCGGAGGACGTGTCGTTCGATTCTTATTCTCCTGTTATACTTCTGTGATAACATGCGGGGTGCATGAGGGTACACGAAATCGGAGACAGAAGCAACGAGTCCTTGCGTCGTCGCTTTCGACAGCTTTCGCCCCCACAATGGAAATGCCACAGCCCTGCACGTCGGACGATCCGAAGGTTGACGCCCTTAAAGCTGGAAATGAGCACGCGTTTCGGTGTCTCTTCGAACAGGAGCGAGAACGGCTCCGTCGCTTCGTCGCAAAACTGGTCGACGATGCCGACGCGGCGGAAAACATCGTGCAGGAGACCTTCGCCGAGGCCTACCAGCAGATCGGCGACTTCCGAGGCGAGTCGACGGTCTCGACCTGGCTGTTCTCAATTGCCAAGCACTTGGCGTACGGGCACCTCCGTACGACCGATCGGCACAACTACCTCGAACACGAGACCATCGAGTTCCTGCAGGCCGGCCAGGACGACACGGCCACAAAGACCCAGAAGGACGTGGAGCTATCGGAGCGCAAGCGCATCGTCCACGATGCGCTCCAGGAACTCCCCGACCACTACCGACGTGTCGTGGAGCTGCGCGACCTGGAGGAGAAGTCGACCGCGGAGACCGCCGAGCAACTCGACCTGACCGAGGTCAACGTGCGGGTGCGGCTCCACCGGGCCCGCAAACAGCTCCGCGAGCACCTCTGCGAGCGGATGGAATGCTGAGCGTTGAGAACCTGCTTGGCGAGACGCTTCCAGCCTGCGACTGCGTGGATCTCGTGCAAAATGGCTTCTGCACTCGCCCGGTAGTTCCACTACAGGGACTCG
>NZ_JBDGQQ010000071.1:0-10185 GCF_042218895.1 Salinibacter sp.
ACGATTGCAGAAGCGTAGAGCCTATTCCCAAGCAGACCGATTGAAATTGCACTAGTCGCGGCCGATGAAGAAGTACAGCAGCACGCCGCCGACGGGGAAGAAGATGATGAGGAGCGCCCAGATCGCCATGCTCGTCGTCTCCCGCGTTTCGTCGCTGAGCAGGTCGATGAGGGCCACGAGGTCGAGCACAATGACGACGGTGCCCCAGAAGCCCCAGTTTCCGAACGAGAGGCGCTCGATGAGATTGGGGCCGCCGCACCCGACTAGAAGGAGGGACACGGGGAGGAGGGCGGCGAGGGCAGGGCGGATGGAGGACGAGGAGCGATTTACGGCGGACATGGGAGAGCAGGGGATCGATGAGGAAGAAACTCGCGCGTTTTTACTACGCACGAGCGGCGAGAATGGGTACAGGCCAAGCCATCGAACGGTGATTGACAACCCGCAAAGGGGTCGAACGTTCGGAGCCCTGTCGGGGACGTGCAGAAGCCGGGCTGCGCCGGAAACGAGGGGCCGAGTCGGCTCCGGGGTAGCCGTAACCAGTGTCTCATGCCGTTTGCCGAAGGTGATTGTGCATGTCTGGGCTCCTACGCTCGAAGAAATCGCCTCCTTCCAGGACTGGTCCATCCCGGGCCCCGATCCGGGATCTTGGCCGTTCGAACGAAGCAGTCAACCCCGATTCGGAGTTCCCAGTGGAGGGCATTGCGATCCTCGGTACTTGGGATCAGCGTGCCGCCGGAACCACCGCCCGCGTCCAGTGCGTTTTTGAGACCTTACAACGCGTAGTTACAGATCGAATCGACCGCTCCTCGATGCGCATCGGCCATCTTGAGTTCGACGACCGGCCCCTCTTCCTCGCCCCGATGGAGGATGTAAGCGACCCGCCGTTCCGTATCCTCTGCAAGCGATACGGGGCCGACATGATGTACACCGAGTTCGTCTCCTCGGCGGGGCTCCTCCGCGACGCCGAGCACGAGCACCAAAAGCTTGAGATTTTCGACGAGGAGCGCCCCATCGGCATCCAGGTGTGGGGCGGCGACATCGACGAGGTGAAAAGCGCGACGCCCCTGGCCGACGCGGCCGGGCCAGACGTCATTGACATCAACTTTGGGTGCCCCGTCCGCAAGATTGTGCAGAAGGACGGCGGGGCCGGGGTGCTGCGCGACCTCGATAAGATGAAGGCCATCACGGCGGCGGTGATGGAGGAAGCGACCCGTCCGGTCACGGTCAAGATGCGCCTCGGCTGGGACGACGACTCGATCTATGCGGTTGAGGTGGCCCGCATGCTGGAAGAGATGGGCGTCGCTGCGCTCAGCGTGCATGCCCGCACACGGGAGCAGCAGTACAAGGGCGATGCCCGCTGGCACTGGCTGCGCCGGATCAAAGAAGAGGGGGTCCGCGAGATGCCGGTCATCGGCAACGGAGACGCCCACGACCCCGAGGCCGTCGAGGCGATGTTCGAGGAAACTGGGGTGGACGCCGTAATGCTTGGGCGCGGTGCCCTTGGCAACCCGTGGATCTTCGACCGCACCAGGGCCTACCTGGAGACCGGCGAACTGCCCCCGCCGCCCTCCTGGGAGGAGCGGGTGCAGGTGGTGGCCGAGCACCTCTCGCTCAAGTGCGAGTGGCTCGGCGAGCGGACCGGCGTTCTGGAGATGCGCAAGAACTACAGCAGCTACTTCAAGGGCTTCCGCAACGCCAGTAAGTTGCGGCATCAGGTAATGCAGCCCGAGACGAAGGAGGGGGTGCTGGAGGTCATCCTCAACTTCAAGCCCGACGCGCCCGACATCCAGGTGCCCTCGGCCTCGCTCCCGGAGCAAACCGCCGACCCGGACGCCGTGGAGACGACGAAGCCAGACGTCCCGGAGGACCTGCCCACGCCGGGGGGCGATGGAGAGGAGGTAGGCACGAAGAAGGCCGAACTTCCCGAATCGATGGCGGCGTAAACCCGACGCCAGTCGCGCGCAGACTGCGGGCGATGCCGAAACCATCCCGCCCTCGATCAGAGAGTTAGCTGCCTGGTCTATTTGCCAGTTGACCGGAACGGGTGATGACACGGGGGAGCGTCGCGAGTGCTTCGCGGAGAAGGTTAAGGGACGTCAAGGGCCTGGGACCTGTAACAGCCTGCGGTCGACGAGAGGCGCGTATCGGCCTTGAAAGTTGAGGGCTCCCACGACTGTGTCCACGGCGTCTCCCCCCCGTCGCAACTAATCTTCCTGCGGGGAATTTCCGGTCGTCCCTGAACGCCGCTCCGGCCTGCATCTTACGCGCGGTCCACGATGCCGGAGGGGGCTCGTTCCAATTCTGTGGAGGAGCACTTTAAACGTTCGCGCGAGCGGTCACATCCGGTTTGGGGCGCGCGGATCCCTCATCCCTCCAGGGCCGCAGAACTGGGTTCTGAGCGTCTCGATCAAGGCGGTTCACGATCGCACCGGTCGGGGGACAGCGTCAAGGGAGCGACGAGGGCACAGCACAGTACCGTCGCCACTCCGCAGCCGAGAGCCACTCTTCCCCGAGAGAGGTGGCACACTTCTTGTTGATCCCATTCTTGGGTACCGGTTGGCATAGACTGTGCCACGCCCTGGCTTCCCCCGGCCCCTCACCGCAGGGTGAACGCCAAACCCGCAACTCACCTTCCTCCGAACTCCGCTCTCCGGATGTCCTCGATCGACCGTCCCGCGTCTGTAGCCGATTGGTTCTATATCGTCGACCTGGAGGCGAGGTCGAGGGACGGCCCCAACGTGCTGAGAGACGGAAGTGTCGTGCTCGGCCTTTCGGCGACGGAGGCCGACGCTGACGCTGTGGCTGCCCTCGACGGGCTCGGCGTTGTCTACTACGCGCAGTTGAGCGAATCGGACCGTCGAGTCCTACGGAAGCAGGTTGAGCGTCGCGGGCCGAACGGTCCCCAAAGCCCGAACTAGTCCACGAGCTGCTCGCGTGAAGACCCCGCCAGAACGCACTTTGTACTCGTGTAGGCGACATCTGCCTTGAAGAACCGAAACAGATCTCCTTCTTGGCTCAGGAAGAGTATCTTCCACGCCACCGGCCCCTCGTCCACGGGAACGCCCACCATCGCAGCAGGGGGAGTACCGTGTCCTCCGTCGCCGCGACATCCTCGACGGTCCTCCAATGAACACGTCGACCGCGTTTCTGAGGGCTCTCCGATGATCTTTACCCACTCTGCGGGGCGAGTCTACACACGCCGGGATGGGTCTCCCTGATTTGCGGGGATGAATTCCGACGGTTCGGACATGGCAGGATTTTTGACCTTCCTGTGTGAGCCGAAAAGCATCGTGTACCTGCACGGCCGCCCTCTCCGACGCCGTTGTCCTACTGGGGCCTCATATCGGGGCCCGAGGTCGGCCCCCGCACCTGAGCGTTTCCCGCCGCAGATGGAATCTACTGCTCCAACACGCAGATGGAAAAGCGCGTGGCCGGGGACGTCCGCGGAAGGAGGCGATTGGAGCCTACAGGTACTCGTGCTCTTAGTCACCGCTGGTTGTCTTGTGCTCGGGGGTGGGCTCGCCTTCGCCCAGAACCTCCCGGAGAGCCCGTCTGCAGGGGCGGTCACTGAGAAGAAAGCCCCCCAAGGAGCAGTCGCCGAAGCGGTCCCCCTCGGGAAGACCGCAGGGAGCGCCGATTGGGACGTTCCGGGCAGGCAGGACGCCGTCCGAGAGGGGAGACGCGCAGAGCGGGCATCTGCGTCGAGCACGTCGGCGTTCTATACGACGTGGTGGTTCCTCGCTCTCTGTGCGGGCGCAGGGCTGGGAGCAATCGGGCTTTTCCATTGGATGCGGGTGCGCGGCCTGAAACAGCAAATAGAGGCCCGCACCGAGAAAATGCGCTCGGCGCAGCAGCGGGCCGAAGCGGCGGTCGAACAGGCCGACCGGCTCAAAGAGCTAAGCGACGCAAAATCGCGTGTTCTGACAGAACTCAGCCACTCGTTCCGGACCCCCCTCACGCTGACCCTAGGGCCGATCGACAATCTTCTTGAGGGGGAGTTCGACGCCCTCGAAGACAAGGTCCGGACGCAACTCCGTCTCGCACGGCGAAACGGGACTCGCATTCGGTGGCTCGTGAACCAACTGCTCGACTTCGCGGGACTGGAGGCCGGCCGCATGTCGCTTGACCCGGCCGAGGGAAACCTCATTCAGGTTGTGGCCAGGGGGCTCCGCTCCTTCGAAGGGCTTGCCGAGCGCCGAGACATCCGCCTGAGCCTCGAGGGATCGCTCGACGATCCCATGCTCCGGTTTGACGACTCGAAGCTGAAGAAGGTGCTCGCCAACCTCGTTTCGGGGGCCTTCCGGTCCGCCGACGAGGGGGAGACGATTCAGGTAGGAGTGCACCCGGCTCCGGACGACGACAGTGTAGAACTGACCGTCGAGAACGTAAGCGCAAACCTCGAAACAGGGCAGGAAGAGCGGGTTCTCGACACGGTCCGCCAGGAGGACGGCCTCTGGGGAGCGGAGGACGCCAGCGCCGGCATTGGGGTTTACCTTGCAGAAAAGCTTGTGAGCCTCCACGGCGGCCACGTCAGGATGAGCGGTCGGGTGGGAGAGGGAGTTCGGTTCATCGCCCGCCTGCCCCGCCAACCGGACGGCCCCCCTTCGGACGATGCGTCGTCCAGGAAGGACGACGCCCGCGCTCTTGAGGACGATGGCCCGGACGTGCTAGCACTGACGCGGAAGGCATTGTCGCCCGAACTGGAAGCCAGCGAGCCGGCCCCCTCCCCGGTCCCGAAGGGGGGCGACGTACCTCGGGGCGAGGAGGACCGAACGACGGTGCTGGTGATCGACGACAACGCCGTCATCCGCACGCTCGTGCGATCCCACCTCGAGCCTGATTACCGGGTCGTGGAGGCCAAGGAAGGGACCGCCGGGTACAACCTAGCCACCACCCTCCTTCCGGATCTCGTCATCACGGACGTGATGATGCCCGAGATGGACGGATTCGAGCTCTGCCGTGCCATCAAGCAGGACCCAAACATCGATCACATTCCGGTGATTTTCCTCACGGCCCGGGCCGACTCGAAAGACAAGGTGGAAGGCTTAGACGTCGGGGCCGACGCGTACCTGACCAAGCCGTTCGAGCCCGAAGAGTTGGTGGCACGGGTCGAAAACCTGATTGCCACACGCCGTTCGCTTCGGGAATCGTTCAGGGAAGAGCGGGCCGATCGGGACGCAGTAGGGACCGCCCGCGAGGCGGGTCCCGGCACAGAGAACGTGGAGGTGGCCGAAGAGGCCCTCCCCTCGACCGCCGAGAGGAAACCCCTGAAAGAGCGCATCGAGGAGACAATCTCGGAAAACCTGACCGATCCGGAGTTCGAGGTGTCGGATCTAGCCACCGAGGTGGCCCTCAGTGCGTCACAGTTGCGCCGCCGGATGAAGGAAATGTACGACCACACCCCGGTGCAGCTCATCCGACGCCGTCGGCTGGAGGCAGGGGCGCAGCTGCTCCAGGACCGACCGGACGCTACGATTGGAGAGGTGGCCTACGCAGTTGGGTTCAACAGCCAGTCGTATTTCTCGCGGTCGTTTCGGGACGAGTTTGGGACCTCTCCCTCGCAGTACCGGGCTCGACACGAGAGCATGCAGGCGTAGATCTCCTTAGCCGGGCGGCGGGGACGGCCCAGAACCTGCTCGGTACTCCAGCTTATCGCCTCAAACCACCGGCCCGTCGAACGCCCCTGAACGACACCCGGTGTTTGGTATGGGACCCCGCGCGACGATGTCAAACAGTTTTCCACACCCCTGCTGATGTTTCGATCTCACATGGAGCACCTCGTCTCAGGATCTGGTCCCTCTACCACTCGCTGCCTGATTGCCTCGATCCTCCTGCTCTCAGTTGTCGCCGTGCCTGTGGCCGCTCAGGACGGGCAGGGAAGGTTCGAAACCTCCACCTCGTCGGGGTCGAAGATTTCCGGCCAGCTCAATGTCCGAGGCACCGTAGGCGTGCCACAGGGCGGGTTTGAGAACAATGTAAGCGGTCTGGGGGGCGGGCTAAACCTCTTCATCGGGGGCTGGGTAGGCCCGAGAAGCCCGGTGATGGCCGGCCTCGACGTCGGGTTCCTCAGCTACGGCAACTCCACCGAGCAGGTCCCCTTCAGCTCCACCGTCGGTCCGCGCCTGCCGGTCGAGGTCGAGACCAGCAACAACGTCCTGGAAACCCATCTTTCCCTGCGCCTCCAGCCCCGGCACGGCCGGATCCGTCCGTTCGTCGAAGGACTCGTCGGCTTCAAGTACCTTTTCACTCGCACCTCCCTGGCGGAGGAAGACTTCGGCAACGATTTTGGGGACCGGGATGGCCTCAGCGACGAGCTCGCCAGCACGACGAACTTCGACGACTTTGCCTTCAGTGGTGGGGCCGGCGCGGGCGTCGACGTCCGTGTCTACCGGCAGGACGACCCGAAAACGTCGGTCCGCAGCGTGAGCGTGCATCTCGGTGTGCAGTACCTGCTCGGACAGGAGGCCGAGTACCTCGCCGAGGGAGATCTCACCGACGACAACGAAAATGGCCAACTCGACCGGAGTGAGATGGACGTTCGCCGCTCGCGGACGACATTCCTTCAGCCGCAATTTGGCGTAACATTCCGGTTTACAGACGGTGACAATTGATGCTGCGGCCCTAATGCCTCCGAGGGGCAGATCGTTGCGGGCGGGCCGTCCGCGCGACAGGCTTCCGCGTGCCAGACCTGGTTCCAGTCTGCCGGGCCCCAAGGAGCGGTAGGTCCCGCGAAGTCCTTTCCGCCGCACGGGAGAGGGCCCTGTCCCTGCTGATGCGTTGCCGACGGTGGCAGCAGCCCGCTTGGAGCCAGGGGCGGGAGCCCCTCGAAGCGGAGACGCTTCGTGTCGGGAAGCAGGCAGAGAGATCCGGTACGCCTCGGTGTGCGGCTGCTACAGCACATCCAGCGCGTCTACGTCGATGGCCACGTGGTAGCCGTTGGGCGGACCGCTGTAGGCGTCGCGGGTGCGACGGAGGGCTGTCTGGAGCGGGTCTGCGCTCCCGCCCCGCGACTTGAGAAGGGTGCGGTGGCGGTATTGCTTCTTCACACGTTGGATGAACGCCGGCTCTGGACCAAGTACCTCCACCGGCCCGGCGTGTGTGCGGAGCTGTTCGGTCCAGTTCACCGCGAGACGCTCAACACGGTCCTGGTCGGGCCCTCGAAACTCGACGGTCGCCACACGGCCGAACGGCGGGTACCCAAACTCGCGACGTTCGGCGAGTGCCTCCTCAGCGAAGCCTTCGTAGTCGTGCGCCGTCGCGTGACGGATGGCTGGATGGTCGGGGTTGCGGGTCTGCAAGATGACCTCGCCCTGAAGGTCGGCACGACCGGCGCGGCCGGCCACCTGGGTGAGAAGCTGGAACGTGCGCTCCTCGGCGCGGAAGTCGGGGAAGAGGAGCCCCACGTCGGCATCCACCACCCCCACTAGGGTCACACGTCCAAAATCGAGCCCCTTCGCGATCATTTGCGTGCCGAGCAGCACGTCGGCCCCGTCCCGGAACCGGCGCAGGATCTGATGGTGGCTGTGCTTCCGGCTCGTCGTGTCGCGGTCCATGCGGAGGATGGAAGCGTTGGGGACGGCGGCCTCGAGCTCCGCTTCCACGCGCTGCGTTCCGGTCCCCACTTGGCTCAGGTCGCTACTCCCACAGCGAGGGCACTGGCGCGGGATGCGCTCGGTGCGGCCGCAGTAGTGGCACTGGAGTCGGCCGGGCCCCTCGTCGCGGTGTAGGGTGAGGGTCACCGAACAGTCGCCGCAGGACGGGGCCCACCCGCAGTCCTCGCACTCAAGGACGGGCGCGTAGCCCCGGCGGTTCTGCAGGAGGATGACCTGCTCGTTCTGCTCCACGCGCTCGCGAACGGCCTCACGGAGCGGGTCGGCCAGGGCGCCGTCCAGCTGGTGCTTCTTGCGCTGGCGCGTGAGGTCGAGGACGCGCACCTCGGGGAGGGGAGCAGTCCGCCCGGACGAGTCGGGCACGCGCTCCGGGAGGGTCAATCGCTCGTACTTTCCCCAGCGGGCGTTCATCGTCGATTCGAGGCTGGGCGTGGCCGAACCGAGGATGCAGACCGCGTCGTTTCTGTGGGCACGCATGACCGCCACGTCGCGGGCGTGATAACGAGGCGCCGGGTCGAACTGCTTATAGGACGCCTCGTGCTCCTCGTCGACCACGACGAGGCCCAGGTTCTCCAGCGGGGCCAGCACGGCGGAGCGTGGCCCGATGGCGATGGAGGCGTCTCCCGTGCGCAGCTGGCGCCACGCGTCGTAGCGCTCGCCCATGCTCATCTGGGAGTGGAGCACGGCGATGTGGTCGCCGAAGTGAGCGCGGAAGCGCTGGACGGTCTGTGGGGTGAGTGCAATCTCGGGCACGAGGATGATGCCGGTACGCCCCCGCTCCCGCACTGCCTTGAGGGCGCGGATGTAGACCTCTGTCTTGCCGCTGCCGGTAATGCCGTGGAGCAGGAAGGTGCCGTAGCGCTTGTGCTCCACCGCGTCGGTGATCGCGTCCAGGGCGTCCTGCTGGGCAGGCAGGAGCGTGTGGTCGGGGGGCGGGTCGGGCCCGGGCAGGTCGTCGAGGGGCGAGCGCAGTACCTCCTTCTCCACGAGCTCGACCATCCCCTTGTCGACGAGGCTCCGTACGGTCGCGTAGGACGCATCGGCCCGCTCCATCACGTCGGTTCGGCGCGGCTCCGGGGTGCCTTCGGCCCGGAGCCCCGCAAGCGCCTCAATGACGGCCTTCTGCTTCGCGCCACGGAGCTGTTCTTTGAGGTCTGCCGCCGCGTCCTCGTGCTGAAAAGCCGGGGCGAAGCGGAGGTGGGTTTCGGTCTTGGCGTTCACCCGCTCGTCGCGCAGGGTCGTCTCCACTTCGATGACGCCGTCGGCGGCCATGCGACGGATCAGCGCAAGTGGGACGGCGGGGCCCACGCGCTTGCGAACTGCCGAGAGCGTGGTCTCGGAGTGCTCGGCCAAGTCCTCCAAGACGACTCCACCCACGTCGTGCTCGGCCCATGCGCCCGGTTCCGCGTCGGTGCGGGTGAGGCGGCGCTCCGTCTCAACGGTGGTGCCGGCGGGAAGAACGGCCTTGAGGGCCTCTCCCCAGGTGCACACGTAGTAGTCGGCCATCCACTTCGTAAGGCCGAGCAGCTCTTTGGTGCAGGTGGGCACGTCGTCCAGCACGTCGAGCACGGCCTTCACCTCGAAGTTGAGCGTGCCGGGCGGCGGCCCCTCCTCCACGACGACGCCGGTCAGGCGGCGCCCCCCAAACGGCACGAGCACCCGACTGCCCACCTGAGCCTCCGCCGCAAGCTCCTCCGACACGCGGTACGTGTAGGCCTGGTCGACCGGAAGCGGAAGGATAACGTCGACGGTCACGGACTAGGGAGACTGGATTTCAGTAGCAGACCGCTTCACGTACGGGACCAGAGGAAACGGGTGCCGCGGAAAACGCAGAGGAACCACATTGCGGGCCGCAAGCGTAGATTTTTCGGTACGAAGATTCTGTACACAGCCCGACAAACCCATGGCAACAGAGCTGGCCGCCCCTCCGCTGACGTACGAGGACTACCGGACTATTCCCGACGATCGACATCGACACGAGATCGTTGACGGCGAGGAATACGTGTCCTCCGCCCCCACGACCCCGCAGCGGCGCATCGTTCGGCGTCTCCTGATCTCCCTGAGCCTTCACGTGGAGGAACAGGGCCTGGGGGAGGTGTTCGACGCCCCCTGCGACGTGCTTCTCTCGGAGACCGACATCGTCCAGCCCGACGTGCTGTTCGTGGCGGCCGAGCGCAGCAACATCGTGAAGGAGCGGGGCATTGAGGGCGCGCCGGACCTGATCGCCGAGATCGTTTCGGAGGGCAACCGTCGCCACGACGAGATTCGAACGCGCAAGCTCGACGCCCGGCACGACGTGCCGGAATACTGGGTCGTGGACCCGGCCCTGGAAACCGTAAAGGTGTACCGCGAGCCGGACGGCGGCTACAAACGCGTCGCGGAGTGGACGGCGGAGCACGATGATGCTCTCTCGACGCCGCTCCTGCCGGACTGGTCGCTCCCCCTGAAGGATCTTTTCCGTACGGCTTCCCAGAAGAACGGATAAATGCCTCTGGCAGACAAACTTCTGACTCCGCTTCGGGTTCAAAGAAAGCGATGCATTTCCCGTTTCCGCTTCAGAGTCCTTATGCGTGCT
>NZ_JBDGQQ010000072.1:0-4471 GCF_042218895.1 Salinibacter sp.
CCATGACCGATTCAAACGACCGCTCCGATTCGTCGCGCTGGTTTCAGGAACCGCGACAGAACTGGGGGGCGATCGGCGTGTCCTGCCTGGTGGCCGCCTACGCGGTGCACGCGACGACCTCCGACACCATCGGCACGGGGCTCGCCCTGATCAACCTCGGCTTTGGCCTCGTGTGCCTCACGGCGGCCGCGATCGACGGCCCACACATCCTGCCGCCGGAGCGGGTCCGGGAGCCCACGTGTGGGGGTCGGCGCTCCGACGGGGTGCTGCAGAGGATCAAGGGCTGATTCATCCGCTCGTCGCCCGAGCCCCCTCCCTCGCCGACCGCCTCCTGAGGACGCGTGGAGAACCGCCTTCTCATCGTTCGATGACGCATCCCGACTTCGCAACGTCATCCTGATGTCATGAGCTGATGTCATGAGTGAGCGATCCGATTCCTCCGACGCCTTTCGCCTTCCGTCGTGGCTCTAGAACACGCGGCAGAGTTGGAGCGCAGCAATCACTTGCTTCGCGGCGGCGTCCGTCACCACTTCCGTCCTTACCAGCACAGTGTTCCTGGCCCTGGCCCTGGTGTGTTTCATTGCCACCATGATCGATGGGCCGCACATCCGGGCGCAGCCCCGGGCGTGCAGCTGGCGAGGAAGCGGAGGGCGGAGTCGCACAGGGTTTCCAAGCAATTTTCCTTCACGAATCCCCCTATTCCCATGCACTTTTCTCTCTCAAATCCACGTCGACTGCTCTCCGTACTGCTTGCCGTCCTTCTCGGGGCTGGGCTGCTCGGCGTGCCAACGAGTACGGCGCAGGACGGCAGCAACCACATGCTCTGGACCGTTTCCAAGGACGGACGCACAGTCGGGCACCTCGTCGGCTCCGTCCACTTCATGAAGCCGGACGTCTATCCGCTGCCCTCCGCCTACGAGAAAGCCTTCCAGGCGTCGGACGTCCTGGTGGTCGAGACCAATCTCGACAGCGCCCGGGCCAAGGGACAGGGCCTCATCCGACAGCTTGGAATGTACGCGGGATCGAAGACGCTCAAGGGCGAGCTGGCGGACTCGACGTACACCATGCTGCGGGCGCGGGCCGACTCGCTCGGGCTCAAGCTGGCCCGCATGCAGCGAATGGAGCCGTGGGTGATGTCTATGGTCGTTCCGGCCACGCAGATGAAGAACGCCGGATACAGCGGAAAATCCGGCATCGACCGCCACTTCTTCACCAAAGCCAAGAAGGCCGGCAAAAAACGCGTGGCCCTGGAGACGCCCGCCGAGCAGTTCAAGTTTTTTGACCAGTTCTCGCCCGACCGTCAGGAGGCCTACCTGCACTACAGCTTGCAGAAAGCCGACCGCACCGTTCAGATGATCGACGACATGGCGGCGGCCTGGCAGCAAGGGGACGCCGACGAGCTGGAAACTCTGGTGCAGGACGAGATGCAGACGAACTTCCCCAACCTCTACCAGGCCCTCATCGTGGAGCGCAATCAGAACTGGATGCCCCGGATCACCGATCTGCTCGCCGGCGAGCAGCGCCCGATGATCGTCGTGGGTGCCGGGCACGTGGTGGGCGAGGACGGGCTCGTGGCCATGCTCCGCGAGAAGGGGTGCACGGTCCAGCAACAGTGACGTGCGCCGGGCCTTCGTCCACCCGCGACGCCGGTGAGCGTCGCAGACGTCCGCCACTGGAGACGAAAAAGCGATGTGGTTCGTCCCCGGTTCGATGGGGGCGGATCCGCCACGACGTCTGCTGCCCCCCGCTCGTCAACCGAAACGTCCATCCATCGAATACGAGTGCCCACTCGTCGAAACGTGCTTGCCAGACGATGCCCGCGTTCGTAAGCTAGAAGCCTGTCGAGGTGCGATCAGACCGGCAGGTTCTGGGGCCCACCGACGATTTCTCGCGGCCGACGACCGTTTCCGCGGTTTCGGCATTCCTTCTCACTCTCTCCGCCCAACCCGCAGCCGTTCACGATGCGTTTGCTACGCGTTTCCGTTGCTCTGCTCGTTGCCCTACTCCTCGGCCTCGCGATGAACGGTCCCCCCGCCCACGCCCAGGAGATGGCCTCCTACTACGAAACGACGGACCTTCTCGGCGCTCCTCCCGCCAGCTTCCGGGAGGGCCTGCTCGGCTACGCCAACCCGGCGCTTCCTCCTCTCGCGGGCAACCACCTCGTCGCGGCGTGGTCTACGGAGGGTCGGGCCGCGGCGTCGGTGCGGGACTGGGGCCTGTTCTCAAACATCGGCGGGCTCGGCTCGTCGATCGTCCGGCGGAATCGGGGCTCGCTGTCCGTGACCGGCTACCACGTGAGCCTGGCGGGCGGCTCTGGCGACTTTGCTGCCGGTGTGGGCTACCAGGGATACGCGGGCGACGCCACCGCACTGGGGCGCTACAATCGCCTCACGGTGGGGACGATCGCACGGCCCAGCCCGTACCTCTCGGTCGGCCTGACCGGCAACGTCTCGCTGGAGACCGACGACCGGGAGGTGGTCGGGGAGATCGGGGTGCGCCCCCTCGGCTCCTCGCGCCTCACCCTGTTTGCCGACGCGGCGTGGGGCGAGGGACAGGCCCTCGCGGACGTGCCCTGGAGCGCCGGGGCGGCCGTGGAAGTGATCCCGGGGCTCAACCTGCGAGGGCGCGTGTTCGAGAGTGAGGCCGTCTCCGTCGGCCTCCGGCTGGGGCTCGGGCGCCTGAGCCTGGACAGCGGAAGCCGCGTCGATCCGAACGGCGACTACGCCCGGCAGGTCAACCGCGTTCGGCTGGGGGAGTACGAGCCAAGCGCGATTGCCCAGGGCCTCCGGGCGGGCAAGGAGCACGTGGAGCTCTCGCTCCAAGGGCCGCTTCCGTATCGGGGCTCGCCGGTTTCCAATCCGTTTGCCCAGAAGCCGGACCGGTTTTACGAAGTGCTCCGCACCGTCCGGCAGGCCGGCGAGAGCGCCCGGGTCAGCGCCGTGGCCCTCAACCTGTCGGGCCTGCAGGTTCGTCCGGAGCAGGCCTGGGAGCTGCGCACGGCGCTTCGGAACGCCCAGAGCGCGGGAACGAAGATCGTGGCCGTCCTGGAGAACGGCGACATGACGACCTACCACGTCGCCAGCGTGGCCGATGTCGTTGCGCTGGATCCGCAGGGCAACCTGTCGCTGCCGGGCTACGCGCTCAGCAGGACCTTTTTCAAAGGGACGCTCGATAAGCTCGGCATTGGGTACCAATCCTGGCGCTTCTTCAAGTACAAGTCGGCCAGAGAGAGCTTTTCGCGCACGAGCTTCTCACGGGCCGACAGCCTCCAGCGCCAGCGCTTCGTCAACGACCGGTACGAGCTCTTTCAGAATAACGTGACGGCGGCCCGGCCGCCGGGCCCGGACTCGCTCAATCGCCTCGTGGACGAAAAGACGATCCTCACGGCGCAGGAGGCGAAGCAGACGGGCCTCGTGGACACCCTCGCCCGCTGGCACGAGCGGAGCGGGCTCCTCAGGACCGTCACGGGGGAGGAGACCTCGTCGCTCGACGCCAGCGGCCTCGACCAAATCGCCACGGCGACCCGGAAGTGGGGCGCCCCCTCCGAAATTGCGGTCGTGTACGGCATCGGCACCACGTCGGTGAAGAGCGGAATGGGGAGCCGCGAGCTCAGCAAGAAGATCCGCAAGTTGGCCGACGACGAGGACGTGGCGGCGGTCGTCTTTCGGGTCGACTCGCCGGGCGGCTCGCCGGTCGCCGCCGCACAGGTGGGCGAGGCCATCAAGACGTGTGCGAAGAACAAGCCCGTCATCGTGAGCCAGGGCCAGCTGGCCGCCTCGGGCGGGTACTGGGTGTCGGCGCACGCCGACACGATCCTGGCCGGCCCCAACACGATCACCGGCTCCATCGGTGTCATCGGGGGCTGGTTCTACGACAAGGGCTTCTCGGACCAGACGGGCCTGTCGAGCGACGTCGTCCAGCGCGGCGAGCGGGCCGACCTCTTCAAGGGCGGCATTCAACTCCCGCTCGTGGGGGTCACCGTGGCCAACCGCAAGCTTACCGACGACGAGCTGGCCCGCGTCGAGGACGTCTTTCGGCAGGGCTACGACGAGTTCGTCGAGACCGTGGCCGAGGGCCGCGACACGACGGAGGCCCACATCCGCGACGTGGCCAAGGGGCGCATCTACTCGGGCGGGGACGGCAAAGAGGCGGGCCTGGTCGATAAGATCGGCGGCCTGCCCCGGGCCATTAAGCTCGCCCGGATGGCCGCAGGCCTCTCGCCGGAGGCGGCCAAGGTGCGGGAAGTCAATCCCACGAAGGACTTCACCTTCAGCGCGCTGCTGCCGGGCCCACTAGGCACCTTCATGAACACCCTGTGGTCGACGTCGGATTCGACGCCAGCGATCCAGACGGATCCGACGGAGACGTACCTCCGCCTCATGCTCAAGCACCAGCCCGGACCGCTCGTCCTGCTTCCGCCCGATGCGTATCCTCACGCGAACTAGTGGTGCGTCCCGTTTTCTGCGTCGCA
>NZ_JBDGQQ010000073.1:0-1347 GCF_042218895.1 Salinibacter sp.
GATCGACGCCATCGTTACAGCCCCCTCCGTCCCTTACGGGTTCGTCGTAAGTCCCGCGGTCGCGGCCCGGGACTCCGCAGGCTCGCCTCACCAACCGCGTCGGTGTACGCTCAGACGGGGCGGGTTGTCAGGACCGAACAGACTGCTCCTCCTTCGAGAGGGGACGAGGAGAATCTTCCCGTGTCGTGGCAAACTGAACCAAATGCCTCTTCCTCCTGCATGAGCAGGACCCTCGTCCGAAGAACTCTACGCGCCTTGTCAGGACATCCGTTCTTCGTGAGCCCGCGCCCAGTCCAGGACGCCGCCGGCCCGTGGTCCGAATCCAAGCGCGACGAGACTGAGGAGGGATCACTCGTGAAGAGACATAGATTTGGCCGAAGAGTCTTCTCGAAGTCCGAAGGCAAGATCCGTAAATCGTTCTATAATCCTCCTTTAGTATTGACCAGGATCGCCCCGCTACTATTATCTAGCCCAAATCGCATCTGCGCCTGTTGAGCGTCGAAATACTGGATGTACTTCACATCGGTCGCCTGTATGTCCTTCAGTGAAGAGACTGGCCCAAATGGGCTTCCCCCACCATCGACGTAAACCTTGATGGGAGTAGGATTTCGAATGCTCTTCCGTCCCCGCCTCTCAAGCCAGACCGAACGATGCTGTTCGACGAGATCGTACGCAGACAGTCCTGTCACCGAGGAAGAGAGCTCACTCACCACCAAGCGGTTCGGCCCCGAGCTGGCCCCCTCCGAGGCTGAGTTCCTCAGAGAACTACAGGCAAAAAACGAAGAAGCGACCGCAAGGATGGAGAGTAGTCTAAACCAATCCCTAGTATTTCCTGCTCTTTTCATTTGCTTGTGTTTACATTTTTGCAAATTGTAAGTAGGAGCGGTTCATGTTCACAGGTACATAGAAGATCCATGTCTCCCGTCGTGACCTTTCATCAGTGGCGTTGAACCAGGATTCCTACCCCCCTCCGGTCGGCACCACTCGAAATTTGGCTGATCGCTCAACCTGTTGGTCACTTCGTTCATCCGTCACTTGGATGGTAACAGTCAGCTTCGTGTCGGCCTCCACGCCCCAGTCCTTCAAATCAAGGAGAATATACTCTTTCACTGTCCGGCGTTGCCCTGTCCGAGTCCTGGAGACCGAGGTCCGGCGTCCCTCTGTGTCCTTGAACAGTTGCTTTAACCGTCCCCGATCCGTCCGTCGATACATTTTGTAACGAACGGTATAGCGCGTCTCATTGGCACTGCCTTTCCGCATATGATACACTTCAAAGTAGAAGGCAAGAGATGCGTTCTCGCTAATTTGGGTAAACGGATAGGGATGATCTAGTTCACGTGTAGGCGC
>NZ_JBDGQQ010000073.1:1447-8014 GCF_042218895.1 Salinibacter sp.
GGCGTATGCTTCTTCCGCTGACGGGCGATCTTCACTTCTTGCTGGTTTGCGGTAACAAACGCAGATCGTGCCATCTCGCTCGGCGACTTTCCAAGGGGCTGAGGACTTCCTTCCTGCTGAGTCAGTGCACTGTTGTCTGAGCGATTTCCCCTCGTGTAAAGCATACTTCCTGACTGTCCCTCGAAACGGATCCGGGTTTCCTCCATCTTGTTGAGGTATTGATCGAGTCGGTTGAATTCCGGACCATACGCGGTGTGGTACATCGACAACTGACGATAGGCCGTTCGCAGTGCTTCGAGAACAAAGTCGACTTTCGCCCCGCCGCGCCCTGTTCGTCCCGTCATCGCTGAGGTGTAGCGCTCCGGGATGAGATCGATAATTTCTCCGATCCGGTAGGTATTCCCGTTGTGCACGAACAAGAATGGCGACGGCTCGTCCCCATGCTTGTAAAGCCAAAACTTGTTCTCCGGAAAGCTGCTGACACTGACGAAGAGATTATTCCCTGCCGACTCTTGGATTCGGTGGATTACGTCCAGCAATTCTCCGCTGTCGAAGTCAATCGTTGTCGTGACGGTAGGGGCTCCGAGCCGGACGTAGACGCGACCGCGGTCATCAAATCCTGAGAGCGCTTTTTCGTAGTCGTAGTGGACACGAGCGTGGTTCACTCGCTGGAGATGTTCGACGAGACGTTCATTTTTCGCCGTCGCTGGTTTGGGATCCTGTGAACGCCACCAGGAAGCAAGCCGATGCCTGCTCCGAACTGTCGTGTCTACTTCCCGGTTCTGGTCTTTCCCCTGCAAGATCGCTCTCCGCAGGGTGTCCGGAAGCAAAAACTCCATCTGAGCAACGTGTCGGCGGATCACTTCTCGCGCTCCGGGAGGAGGCTTCTCATCCCCCTTCTCAAAAAGAAGAAGGTACACGTTGGCTGCCTGTGTGTACTCTGCTTTGACGCTATCTCGATACACAGCACGAATGTACGCATCCGCCGATCGCACATCCAGTCCTCCCTCCTCCACACTCTTCTGCACGCCAACCGACCAGACTCGTCGGGCCATCATTGGACGAGACTGGTCCTCGTAGACACGTCCGAGCCAGTAGGCCGCCGTCCCCTCTCCGTTCTTCGAACGAACGAGAGGATTCGCTTCGAAGAGCGGAAGGAGCTGGTTGAGCGCACGCGTGTGATTCTGCCTCTGGTAGGCTGTAACCGCCTCTCGAATTCGACTCGACCACTCAGCCTCTTGGAGCGTGTCCGTGGTCGATTGTCCCTGAACCGGACCGTTCGACAGCCCCAATCCGCACAGAAGAACGAGCGCAAGAAAATGCCTTACTCCACCGGGGACATGAGAAGGGAGAGGAACCGGCACGACCATGGTGGAATGCTCGTTATTCCAAACTGCTACATAGTATTTTAAACCGAAAGCCTGGTTCCCCCTGTCTTCACAAAGGGCAGCATAAAAAAGAGGGCTCCGGGCACAGAACGCCCGAAGCCCTCTACTGAGGCGTGATACGTGCACTCAGACTAGAAACCCGGGTAATCAAACTGGTTGGCTGGCGTGACCTCAAAGATGCCCGGCGGATTCTGCGGAGCATTGTTGTTCGCATTGATCTCCGTCTGAGCAATCAGGAACCGCTGGGGAAGCTGGCCACCCCGCTTCGGAGGGATATTGAGGAAGTTGTCTGTTCGCCGGACGTCATTGAAGACCTCAATGTGGGCCATCAGCGAGACGTACTTCTCTTCAAGCGTTTCACGCAGAAGGGCCCGGCGCTGAGATTCCCCCTGCGGATTCGCGAGACTGTCGCTCTGGAAGTCTTCCATCTCGTAATTCTGGTAGTAATCATCCCCAGAATACTGGGCGTCGGCCGCTTCACGAGCGTTGTTCAAGGCCGTGAGCGCACTTGCCATGTCCCCCGAGTTGTCCCTCAGCACGTAGGCCTCTGCCTTAATCAATTCGTTTTCGCGGTAGGTCACGAGCGGGTAATCGGAGGTCTGTCCGAAGTAAGCCCCACTCGCCGTATTAAGGTCCCACCCTCCGGGATCTCCGATGAAGTAGTCATTGAAGCGGGCCGACTCGTCAGTCTTGGCGTTTCCTCGATAGGCACTCGTGCTGTCATCCAAAATTTTTGCAGCGTATGAATCAGCAGCCTGGAGGTATCCCGTCCGCTCGATGTCATGGAAGAGCCAAAATGGATTCGAGTCGACTCCCCGCGTGGCCCCATGAGAAGCCATAAGATTGTTCGAAGGATCACTAATTCCATTTTGGGCCGCAGCCAGAGCATCCCCAGGGCGGTTCATGTGGAGCAGAAATCGCGCCTTGAGCGTATAGGCTGTTTCGATCCACTTCTGGGCTTCTCCCCCGAAGAAAATATCCTTATCCCCCGGGCTAATGCCCCCAGCTTGAAGATTAGAAATGGCCACGTCGAGGCTTCCGACAACCGCCGAGTAGACGTCCATCTGGGGCGTAAACTTCGGATTCAGATTGGCGTCCCCTTTCGCGGCTTCCTTCATCGGGACAGATCCGTGAAGGGCCGCTTTGGTGCCGAAGGTGTACGCCTCGATGACCTGAGCGATGCCGAGCACCAGGGCATTGCTCCCCCGGGTCTTTTCTTTTACGACGCTGAGGTCCCCGATCACGTCCGCATAACCAGTGACCCACATATTGTCGAAGTCACTGGAGTTGACGTTGTAAGAATTGAAGCCTGCGTACTGCCGGTCGGCACCTGTCAACTGACTGTTGAAGATGGAGGCCATCCGGGCTTGGTTACCGTCCTGGTAAAGGATCGCGGCTACCTGGGCGCTATTCAGCGCAAGATTGGCCGTCGTCTCGGTAGCCGAGTTTGGATCCTTATCATAGCCGCTTGTGAAGGAATCACACCCTAGTACGCCCACGGAGAGGACAGCGACGAGTAGTAGACTGGTGAGAACTCTGTAGTGGTATATGTATCGCATAATCAATACAGTTACGTAGGTCTGAACTCGGAAAATGAGTGGGCAGGAAAGGGAGAACGGCTGGCCCCGGCGGTCCGCCGCGGGCCAGCCCTCCCTGGCTGACTTTTTCCTCTAATAGTTCACCCGGATGGTGAACTGGTAGGACCGGGTATTCGGGTTGTTGAAGTAGTCCAACCCCTGACCGTTGGAGGGTCCCGTCAGATTCGTTTCCGGATCGATACCAGAGTAATTGGTAATCAGGAGCACATTCCGGGCGGTTGCGGAGAGGTCAATCGACGAAAGCCCGATGTCTTTCACGACATCGGAGTCCCAGGTGTACGAGAGGGACACGCGACGGAGGCGAAGGAACCCGCCATCCTCGATGAACTGTTCCCCGGGACCCGTGAAGCCACTTCCTGGTCCGGCCCAGTAGTAGTACTCGGAGATCACTCGTTCCCCGGCGCCGAAGTCCTTGAGGGTACCCCGGAACGAGTACGTCCCGTCGTCATTCTCCCGGGCATTGGCGCTCAGGAAGCCGCCGAAGCAATTATTGCTGGCCAACTGCGCAACCGTGCATCCGGCGTAGTTCACAATGTCCGGGTTGGTGGCTTTATCGGCACTGATGGTTGTCCACCAATTCTGACTGGCGTGACGGCCGAAAAAGGAGAGAGCCCCCTTCGTGCCGTTCCAAACATCTCCGCCGTGACGGTACTCAACCAGTGCACTGAGGGAGAGGCCCTTGTAACTGAACGTGTTGGTAATGCCCGACGTCCAGTCCGGGTTCGGATTCCCAATGACCCCCTGCGTGCTGGCCTGTTGAGGAAAGCCATTGGGACCGAGGACGCGGCCGTTTTCCCCGACCGTGAATCCTGCACTTTTCTCGCCGTCCGTGAGGGGCTCGCAGTTCTGTTCCACTGTCGACTCCGTGCATCCTTCCGGGGCCCGGCGCCAGCGGTTGCCGTAAAGCACGCCGTATTCTTCTCCCTCCACGAGACTTGAGGCCGTGCTCACGAAGCCTTGCAGTCCCACTTCGCGGACGCCCGCGAGGTTCTGAACGACGTTTTCGTTCGTGGACCAACGGAGATCGGTGTTCCACTGGAAGTTGTCGCCAGCAATCCATGTCCCATCCAGTGAGAGCTCAATACCTCGGTTCGTAATCTCGGCGACGTTATCCGTGCGGCTCGTGAAGCCCGTACTGGGCGCCACGTCAACCCCAAAGATCACGTTCTCCGACCGGCTCCGATAATAGGTTCCGTTGAAGGTGATACGATCGTTAAAGAACCGGAGGTCCAATCCCGCCTCGTAACTAGTAGTCGTTTCGGGCTGGATGATCGCGTTGCCGAGATTATTGTTGCGCTCGAAGCCGCCGCCGTAGCCGCTGGCCTGAAGCGTCGTTCCCGTGTATCCGTCGAAGAACCCCCCCGGACTGAAGTAGGTGAAGGCCTGATACGGATTCGGCTGTCGGCCCACTCGTCCGAAGCTTGCGCGGAGCTTTCCGAAGCTCAGGATGTCGTTTTCGGGGAGGATCTTGTGGAACTGCCAGGCTACGGACGTCGACGGATAGAAGAACGTATCGTCGGCCTTCGGCCCAAAGGTAGACGACTGGTCAATCCGTCCCGTCGCGGTGACGAAAACCTGATTGAACAGATCCACGTTCCACTCCGCGAAGACACTTCCTGTCCGTTCCGTGGAGAGGTCCAGGAACGAGCTCACGTCGGAGGCCGCCGCGTTCCCCAGGTTTCGGACCCGAACAGGGTTCGAGAAGTTGTTAAGGTCGCTGTCCAGCTCGTCGTACTTCTCGTGGGTAAGTTGAAAGCCGAGTGTGAGGTTGCTGGAAATTTGATCAGTGAGCGACCCATTTGCACGAGCCAGGAATGTAGCGTCTACCTGAAACTCGTTCAGTTGCTGCTCCTCCTGGTACCCACTTGGATTTCCGGAACTGCGCACCGGGAAGAAAGCGTTCCGCCGGTCTCTGTAGGTGTCCACCCCAACGCGGGAGGTAAGGTTCAACCAGTCGAAGGCATCGTAGGACGCCTCAACCTTCCCGAAGATGCGATTGACGGTCGAGTGATTCGTCGTCCGGTTGATGGTGAAAAGCGGGTTCGCGTATCCCGGACCCGTCGGACTTGGAGGGGCCGAAGATCCGACGTTTGCACCGGCCCCGAGAGGACTCCGGAACGCCCGGTGGAGCCCCCCAATCTTCGGTCCATCCAACCCATTGGGGTAGAAATCGACTGTGTAATCGGCATTGTTAAAGCCCGCTGGCGTCCGGTATGACCCAAGCAGGATGCCATCAAGATTGGAGCCCTGTTGAATGCGATCCGAGTTCGTATTTACGTAGTTCGCATTGCCTTTCACTGTAAGGCGCTCAGTTACCTCCCGCTCCACGTTCAGCCGGATGGAGGTCCGGTAGTAGTTGCTATTCACGGGGATAATGCCCTGCTGACGGGTATTCCCGATGCTCAAATAGAATCGACCCTGTTCGCCACCTCCACTAACACTCAGACTGTTTTCGAGAAGGGTGCCGGTCTCAAAAAGACGGGTACTCTGGTCGTACGTCTCCTTCGAGTTCTTGCCTCCGTGGGGATCTCCCGGGGCCCCACTGGGGATAATGCGATACTCCGTTCCCGTCTGTTGTCCCACAGCAACAGGATCATTCGGACCATCAAGGACATCGTCGGGGCCTCCATCTCGAAGATCGATTCGGTCTCCCCAGGAAAGAGCGGTCAGGAAACCACCAGTCCCAAACTTGTACCGTCCGCCAAATCCCTGGCCGTACGCCTCTTGGAGGTTCTGTGACTGATTTTGCTCGTCAATTCGGAGCGAGGTTTTGAACGACACGTCGGTCTTTCCAGCATAACTGCCCTTCTCTGTCTCAATGACAATGACGCCATCTGCGGCCTTCGACCCCCAGAGGGCAGCGGCGGAAGGCCCCTTCAGCACTTCTACGGACGCGATGTCTTGCGGATTGAGGTCATTCAAGCGCGATTGCTGCTGCACGCCCGCCACGCCCTGCTCGAAGGTCTGGTTGCTTATGGGCTGGCCATCCACCACGATTAAGGGCTGATTGTCTCCCTGGATGCTGGTGTTTCCGCGAATTGTGATGCGGGCCCCTGCCCCCGGATCTCCCCCGAAGCTGGAGACCTGCAGCCCGGCGGCCTTTGCCGAGAGGGACTTCGTGACACTCGCCTCGGCTGCATCAGCGATGGCAGCCCCGTCGATTTGGGACTGTGATGCACCAAGTTGATCGCGGTCCTCTTCAAGGCCGAGCGCCGTTACAGCCACCTCTTCCATTTGTACAGCAGTTGGCTGTAACTGGAGGCGAACCTGCGTCGTGCTCCCTGCCTTGACCTGAACGTCGCGTTCGAGCTGTTGATACCCTACAAACGACGCCAGGAGGGTGTATTCGCCCGGTGTGACTCCGGAAATCCGAAATATCCCATCCGCGTCTGTGGCGGCTCCCTGCTGGGTTTCTGAAATGACAACATTGACCCCTGGAACCGGCTGTCCGCTCTGCGCATCAACGACGGTTCCCTGGACCGTTCCTTGCTGGGCCACCACTAGCCCCGGTAACAGTAGAAGAGATAGCCCAAAAACAACACTTGGTATCAGTCGCTTCATTACTTTAGTCAGTCTGGTTC
>NZ_JBDGQQ010000074.1:0-12792 GCF_042218895.1 Salinibacter sp.
ACATCGAATCCGAACCAACCAATCACACTCTTCAACCGGCCTAACCGGCGGCACGATTTACACAACTTCTCTGACTTGATCAACGGGTCAGCGGAAACGGTAAAATTGCTACTAGAGGAGGGAGTTGATGTAGACTTCGTCCCTACCTCCGATAGCTGGGATCCCCCTGCTACACCACTCTGCGAGGCTGCCTCGGAGGGACACGCTGAGGTCGTAAGTCTCCTGTTGGAGGAAGGAGCTGATTACTCGGTCAAGGATGATGAAGGAAGAACTCCACTCCAGCTTGCCGCCGCAGCCGGATTGGACTTCCCCCGATAAAGTGGTTCTCCCGCACTTTCCGTGCTATGCCCTGTAGAGGACCCGCTTACGAAGCAAGTTGAAGCTCGCCCGGCCATACATCTGCCGCTTGATCATCTTGAGCCGGTTAATCTGGCCTTCGGCCTGGCCGTTGCTCCAGGGCTCAGTGAGTGCCGCTCGCACGGCAGCATAGTCCTGTCGAAGACCTTTGGCGAAGGTATCGAACCCCTCGACCTCCGACCCGGAGCAGGAGTTGAGCCACGAGTCCAACTTGTCTACTATCCGTTCACGAATCATGGTAACATAGGACCGAGCAAGGTTCCAGATCGAACCGACAGCGGCATCGCCTCGAAGGATCTCCAGCAATTGCGCTTCATCTGAACTCAGCGTTTCGGGATCCCGGATCAGAAGCCAGGCCAGGCGACGCGGTGCAGGAAGCTTGCCCTGTTGCTTCCTCGCCTTTGGCTCGGAGAGGCAATCTGCGCGGTACTTTTTCGGAGTGCAGGGATGCGGCTCAGTCCGCCGCTCCTGGGCCCACCGGGAGACAGGCCGTTTTGAACCGGTATAGCCTCTTTCCTTGAGCTCGCGAAAGAGCCCGAGGGCACTTCGGGCCCCTTCAGTCCAACGCTTTTCGAGATACGACTCATAGGGAGCAAGGATGCTCGGGCGAGCCGGATGCCGGGTCCACTCTGGGAAAACGTCGGCCGAGAGGTACTTCCGGACGGTGGTTCGGTTCATTCCGAGAGCCCGGCTGATCTGGCTGATATTGAGCCCCTCTTCGCTATGGAGACGACGAGCTTCTACGTACCGCCCCAAGCGAGCCTCACGGGCCGCTTCGGAAGCGGCGATTTCACCTTTCGAGCGTCGTTGAGGAGGGTTCGACAGCACCACGCTGGTCGCAGACAGGCCCTTCAGATCCTGCAAACGTCCCTTTTCGCTATGAAAGAAGCGCTCCAGGAGCTGCCGGAAGTTGTGCAACAAGTGCCATCGGTCAGCCACCTGCACGGCCTTGGGTGCTCCTTCGGTAATCCCACGAGCATATTCAGTGGAACGATCGCGAGCGATGATTTCGATTCCAGGGTGGGCCTGAAGCCAGCGTTTCAATCCATCGGCAGTCCGATCTGGAAGCACGTCCACGGGACGCCGCTTCTCAAGATCGATCAGAATCGTTCCCCAAGCCCGGCCTTTCCGCCAGGCCCAGTCGTCGACACCCAAAACACGGGGTGCGGGCTCCTCCGAAAGAGGATGTCGATGGAGCATCCGGAGAAGAGTGTCTGGGCTCGTGCTCATCCGAAGCAGATCCAAGAGCCGGGCTCCGGCTTCCGCTCCCACCGCAAACCCAACGTGGGTCTGCGTCTCGGCAAGGCGGTCCGTTCGCCTCGCATGCGCTGGAAGCAAGCTCGGTAGCGGCTCGGCGAACGTGCTACGCCTGCACCTTTCATTTAAGCAGCGGAAACGGCGGAGACGTAGATGAAGCCGAACCGATTGGTCGCTAATGGGAAGATCGGCAGGCGACCGATGGTAGTAACTGTGGACGCGATCAGAATAGGTACCGCAGGAGGGACAGACGCCACCTGGAGCGTTACCGGTCGCGTGGACACGAAGGCCATTGTCAGTCCGCTCAATCGCAGTCGGCGAGCAACCGAGGAGAGAAAACGGAGCAGGAAAAGCGGTCATCGAAGGAAAATCTGGCGAGGGAAATACCTTCCTCGCTACAATTCCTGTACCACTATATGAGCCTTCAGCACGAAAAGTGCGGGAGAACCGATAAAGTGGACACCGCACGGCTTTCACGCCGCGACGGGTAATTGAGGTTCCTGAGGTTGTGAATGATCTCGTGAACGGTACTCTTTTTCGTAGTTTTTCGGCGACTGGTAGCCGATGGCCGAGTGCAACCGATGCGGATTATACCAGCCTTCCACGAAGTTGAAGACTCCAAGGCGAGCCTCCGATCGGGTTGCAAACGAGGTGCGCTCGATGAGTTCGCATTCGAGGGTGGCAAAAAAGCTCTCGCACATTGCGTTGTCGTAGCAATCTCCAGCTGAACCCATCGACGGGCGAACGCCCTCATCCTTGCAACGCTGACCGAAGGCGAGAGCTGCGTACTGGGAGCCCTGATCGGAGTGATGAATCGTCTCCTTCGAGTTTCGCTGTTGGGCGGCCATATCGAGCGCCTCAAGCACGAGCTCAGTCCGCAGGTGGCCGGCCATGGCCCAGCCGACGATCCGCCTACTGAAGGCGTCGAGCACGACTGACAGATACAAGTAGCCCCCGTCGGTCGGCACGTAGGTGATATCAGCCACCCAAAGTTCGTCGGGCTCGGATGCGGTGAAGTCGCGATCTACGAGGTCAGGAGCAGGACGCCTGCTATCATCCCTGATTGTCGTAGAAGGCCGTTTTCGGCGGCTTACGCCACGCAAATCAGCGGCTTTCATGAGCCGAGCCACGCGCTTTTCGCCGACACGGATGCCTTCGCCTTGCAAAGCGGCGTGGACGCGAGGGGCCCCGTAGGTGCCTCTCGACCGGTTGTGTATCTCCCTGATTTTCTCGGTCAACATCGCGTCTTTTCGGTCTCGCTTCGAAGGTGGGCGTTTTCGCCATGCGTAGTAACCGCTCCTGGAAACCCGGAGCACGCGACACATCACGCTGATGGGGAATTCGGCCTGGTGCGCGTCTATGAACCGGAAGATTTTGGCGGTACATCTCCCGTCTCCCTCGCGAACCAGGCCGTCGCTTTTGCCAGGATATCCCGCTCTTGCTTCAACTGACGCAGTTTCTTGCGCAGCTTGCGAAGCTCCTCCCGTTCATCGGTGGAGAGCCCTTCGGCGCTTTTTCCTTCGTCCCGATCGGCCTGTTTTATCCAATTTCGGATGGTTGTCTCCGTTGGTTCGAACTCGTCGGCCAGATCCGAAGGTGTTCGCCCATTCCGAGCAAGTTCGACGATCTGGTCTCTGAATTTTTGCGGGTATGGTGGACGTGTTCTTGGCATGGTTGGTCTCGGTTGGTTGACGAAAGTGAAAGAACGTCCACCAAACCGGGGGAGGTCCACATCAAAAGCAGTAGAACTTTTGTTAGAGGAAGGTAGTGACCCGACTCAAACAGATGATAACGGATGGAGCCCAATCCACGAGGCCGCAAGATCGGGTTCGGCGCGAACGGTCAAGATTCTTCTGCAGAAGGGAGCCGACGTGGACAGAATGCCTTCATCAGAGGGGTGGCGAGCACCTGCGGCTACACCGTTGCACGAAGCAGCCTCAGAGGGATTTTTCGAGGCTACGGAAGTCTTGCTAACGGAAGGTGCCGACCCTACACTCGCAGATGATAAAGGCATCGCTCCAATCCACAAAGCTTCAGAGGCTGGATCTGCGCAAGTGGTTGAACTATTGCTCGAACACGGCGCAGACGCGGTTCGAGTGAGCGGAGCGGAAGATCACCGCAGAATTCCGATTCATAAGGCTTCGGCATCTGGGTCTCCGGAGGCAGTAAAGCTCCTTTTGGAAAATGGGGCTGATCCGACTCAAACTGATGATGAGGGAAAGGCTCCGATTCATTCAGCAGCGTCCAGCGGTTCCCTGGAAACGGTGAAGCTGCTCGTTGATAGCGGAGCTGATCCCCAACGCGACACCTGGGAAAAAGGAGACGGACTCAGTGAAGGAAAAGTCACTCCAATCCTTCCTGCTGCGGAAAATAACTCGTTGGAGATTCTAAAATATCTGGTCGAAGAGGGCAGCGGAGTTAACTGTGCCGATGAGGATGGTCTAACTCCCCTCCACTATGCTGCCGAAAAAAGTAAGGAGGCAACTGATCTGGTCCTAAGAGCAGGGGTAAAAATCGATCAAACAGACGGGGTCGGTGTTACCCCGTTGCACCGAGCAGCTGGTTCAGGTCGGGCAGGGGTGGTAGAGTTGCTGCTCGATGGTGGAGCTGATGCGAACTGTGCTGATCAGGACGGAGAAACGCCTCTCCATTTCGCCGTATCCGCAGACGCCGGAAAAGTGGTTAAACTCCTCGATGAAGGTGGGGCCGATCCTAATCGCTCGGATGATCAAGGAAGGACTCCCCTACATAAGGCTGCGGATCGAGGCAGTCCAGATGCCGCGAAAGAGCTTCTTGAAGCTGGTGCGGATCCAGACGCTCTTGATGATTCTGGCAGGACGCCCGATGATGTCGCCAAGGAGGGAGGTGTTGGGAGGCAGCAGGAGGTGTTAGACGTGATTCTGTCCTTCCGAAACTGAAACGAGGGATGCTGACCTCGATACGTTGAGTAGTGATTGAGAAACGCCTTTTCATGAGTTAGCGGCATACAGCGACGGGAGAGATTTCGGGGTTTTCCAAGCACTTCTCGAAAACGATGCCGCTCCGAGTGCGGTCGACAGAAATTGAAAAACACTTCTGTATCGGACAGTTCTAAATAGGTCGGCGAGCGACATTGCGGAGGTCGTTGAACTGCTGATCGAATATGGCACAGGTCCAACTCGCGCCGTCGAGAGAACCCCGCTGGAGGGGGGCGGAAGATGGGTTCTATGTCTCTCCCTCGCTCTTAGGCGTCCCACCAGTCCAACCTTTTCGGGCGCACCTCACCGAGGGCTGTTTTCACTAACGTGTCTGCGAGATTTGTCCGTTTCGTGGGACGTAGAGCCGCTCGTAGACCTCTGTCGCGTACTCGTCGGTCATGCCCGCTACGTAGTCACAGATCACGCGGTGAGCGGCCCCTCGGTCCTCATTGTCTCGGGCAGCTTTGTACCGGCGGCGATACCACGGCTTGAGCAGGTTCTCCGGATCGGAGGCGAGCGCCTCGAAGAGGCGAATGATGAGATGCCGTCCCCGGTATTCCATTTGCTGAGCGGACGCCCGGTCAATGACGTGCTTGGCCTTAACCGTATCGAGAGCCTCCAAGAACGTCTCGGCGGGTTCCGTTAGGCGGGCGGTCCAGTCGAGAAGGGGAGAGGAAAACGTACCGCGCTGAACAAGTTCAGTGGAAAGAACAAACGCGTGGACGAACTGGCCGACGGTCTGCTTGCGGGAACCAGTGTTGTAAAGATCGGACACGATCGTTTCTAGATCGGGAAGTCCCACGTTTTCTCCCCAGGATTGATTGAAGCGAGGCTCCAGGTAGGCCATCAGATCTTCTCGATCGATCAGCCGGAGCTTAATCGCGTCCTCCAGGTCGTGCACCCCGTAGGCGATGTCGTCCGCTACGTCCATGATGCTTGCATCCAACGACTTGTACTGGGTTTTGCCGTTTTCTTCAGCGGACGGAGCCCTCGCCAGCGACTGAAACTCGGCTCGGTCCTCAGAGGAGAGGGGATCCAGAATCCAATCGACAAGGCCCTCGTCTTCCTCGAAGTAGCACTTGGGAGGCGTCCAGTTGGACCTGTTCATTTGATGGGGCCGGTCCGGCGGGTCGGGCCACTCGGTACGGGAGACAGTGTTGTAGGAGGCCGGATACTTCAGCACACCGAGGAGCGTTCGTCGGGTCAAGTCCAAGCCCTGCGCCTCCGTGTAGGGTTCCAATCGACCGAGTAGCCGAAGCGAATGGGCGTTGCCCTCAAATCCGCCGTGCTCACGCATGACGTAGTTGAGCGCAATCTCGCCGCTATGGCCATACGGTGGATGACCAATGTCGTGGCCGAGCGCAACTGCCTCGATCAGAGACTGGGAGGGAAGATGCTCACAACCAGTTTTCTCGTTCTCCAAATAAGAAGCGAGCCCCCGGGCAATCTGTGCGACTTCTAACGAGTGGGTAAGGCGCGTGCGGTGAAAGTCGCTTTCACCAAGGCCAAGCACCTGCGTCTTGCCTTGGAGGCGACGGAAAGCACTTGCATGAAGCAGGCGCGATCGGTCGCGATCGAACGGAGAACGGGGGTCATGCAGCCGTGTTGTTGCGTCTTCGGATCGGCGGGCCGTCCATTCAGACATGTCTGAAGGAGAAGGGGTGATCACGATTCGATACAGCGTGTACGGACGTCGGTAGAGAAAGCACAATAGCCCGTGGCCTTCTCGCCCGTAACCTGCCTCCCGTAACGAGTTGGCTGAAAGCCGGATCCGGAGATTGTGACCGGATTTAGTTGCGGTCTCGCTCGCACCTATCAGGCTTGCTCACGTCCCCTGGTAGGTTCTCAAATTGGCCCATTGTGCAGGAGGCAGCTTTCGAAAAGAGTTGAGTTTTCTCAATTATGGAGCGAGCCTGACTTGCTTCTACTGGTTGGGGGCCAAAGAACCAGTGGCTTGCGGGAGAAGCCGTGGGGGAATTACACGTCCATTGCACGTCGCCCCCGTCAAAACCACGCGGACTTTGAGGCGGCATATCTACGTGTATAGGTGCTCACGTGGGGGGGCGGCCGAATTACACGTCGAATAAAACATCTTTGCACGTCTTCGCGATTCCTCCCGGGCAACCTCATTCGCTGTCCGCGAGCCGCCATCGGGCCCCGCGCCCCCGTCCCTCCAACTCGACCAGGTCGAGCGAACGAAGCGTCTGGAGGTTGTCCTGTACTGTCCGTTGGGGCACGTCTCCAAGGGCATTCATAATATCGGAAAGTGAGGCCTCCTTCGCCTTCGCGACAGTTTTCAAGATCTCGCGCTGGAGATTGCTAAGGTCGTGCTCGATGCGGGTTGGCGGGACGTAATGAACTGGGCGAAAGCGCACGACAATCTCCCCGCCCCGCTCCTGGAACTCTGGGGGAACGAGGCCTGCCTCTTCGGTAAGCTCGACCATTTTCACCGTGCCTCGTCCCCACTGCTCGATGATCCCGCGCCGGTAGAAGGTATCCGCGACGAGGTCGTTGCGAATTTGAGACGTGTGCGGCTCGGTCAGCTCTTCAATCGTGATCCCGGGCGGCAGGGTGCCGGTGTTCGTGATCTCCAGGCGGTCATCGAAGATAGCCACGCCAATGGAGCCGCCCTGGAGCGCGTAGTCGCGGTGGCAGAGCGCATTGGCCAATGCCTCCCGGAGGGCCTCCATCGGGTAAAGGGGGGCGTCCTCCCGCTCCATTTCGTCTGGACGCACCTCGCTTGCAATCGGCAGGTGCTCCCGAAGAAACTGCTGGGCCTGCTGGAAGAGCTTGAACGCGTTCCCTCGCACCTGGCGGTTGTCCTCAAACTCGCTTTTGGTCGTCCCTCGGAACCGTGCCATCCGTAGGAGGCACTGCGGATAGTCGGGCATAAAGAGGCGGTCTTCCCCGAAGAGCACCACAGCGGCGTTCAAAACCTGCCCGTCATGCATCAGGCCGAGGCCTCGAAGAAGATCTTCAGGGTCGCGGGTTCCGGGTTCCTCCATCCGTCCACGGTCGATCGCCGCATTGATCGTCCGGGTGATCTCGGAAGCATCAAGGTCGCCCACTCCTATATTCGAGGCCGGACGGGCCTCCCAGCGCCGACGCGGGTCCCGATTCTCTACGAGGCGCTGCTCGTAGGTCTCCTGCTCCATCTGGCGCGTCGTTGGTCCCTGCCGGACGTAGGGACGCCCGTCGTAGGTGTATGGTCCCGTGCGGTCGCCCGGCACGCTGATGACGATGACTGCACGATCTCCCTCTACCGGCACAATCTCCGGATCGAGGACCACCTGGGGTTCAATCTGGCTCAGTTCACGCGCGATGTCCTGGCGCGTGGAGTCCGATACCTCCTGACCGACGATGTCCCCGTTGTCGGTGACCCCGAAGAGCACGTGCCCACCCCGTCCATTCAGCATTCCGCAGACCGACCGGGCCGCGGCGCTCCGTTGCCCCGTCGACCGCTTGAACTCCACCTGCGGAGACTCCCCGCCTTGGACGATGCTTCGAACCTCATCAAGAGTCATAGAGCGGCGCTCGGCGAATCGTTGAGTTGCAGCGAACGAATCAGTACTCTTCGGCAGGGCGAGGAGGCCCCAATCCCACAGGCTGTGGCAGGGAACTTAGGCATCGCCTTCCGAACAAGCGGTATGGATTCGAAGAAGCGGCGTTCGCCACGCAAGGCTATCCACATGGGTGGCTTCGACACAACTCGGTACGGGCCTATTCCTGTGCGTCCCGCTTCGAGTGGAACCCGTCCTCCCCCATTGACTCAACGTAGCCTGCGGTGTCGAGAACTGTCCGTAGTCGAACGGGAGGAAGAAGGCCATCGGGTGAGCCAGCGGCTCGCTCGGCATACCAGTGCAGGTAGCGCTCGGAGGTCGAGTGGAGACCGGTGCGGCGACAGGCGAGGTAGGCGACCGACTCGGCCTCTATTTCTTTCTGGTCCCTGTCGGTGCTGGGACATTCGTCCCACCAGGCCTCCGTATCAGTGCCGAGGTGTCCGCAGAACAGGTGGCCCAGTTCGTGGGCGAGGGCTCCGTACTGTTCTTCCCTTTCGAGATTCTTGTTGATCACGACGCGATAGAGACAGTCGCTTGGGTTTTGCGGGCCAGTCTGAAACGGTCTCCGTTCAACCTGTCCCCCGTGACGACGATGGAGATTTGCGCTACGTCGGACAGCCACCTTCTCCTGTTTCCGGCAATTCTGGAGCGTTCGGGACCAGGTTTCGTCTCTCAACTCTCCTTCGACGGCGAACGGATCGGTCACCTTTTTGTGCAGCTCCCCGGCCTCTTCGGAGCGGGGTTCGGTGTCGGGGAGGTCATACACAAACAGCACCGGCCCGAACGGCTGGAGGATCACGTACGGCCGGGCCCCAGGCTTAGGGACCCGGTCGAACCGCTCTCGCCATTGCCTGCGGGTCGCCGTAAATGAGACGCCCGGATTCTGGACGTGAAGGAGCGCGGCATTGTAGGGCGAGTACTGCGAAAACTTCCCCACGAAGTCGAGGAAGCGTTTATACTCTTCCGCGCGGCGGTACCGAACGGACTTGCGGAAAAGCTGACTGAGGGCAGCGACCTCGCCTGGGTCTTGTGATTCCTCCTCCGTGGGAGGGCTTTCTTCACCCGACGAGCCAGGTTCGCTGGAGGGGGCTCCCCCGATGTCATGATCGCCTGCTGTGGAGCGTGCAGATAGGGACATGACGAGAGGTGTGGTCCATGAACATGTAGAAGGAGGGCGCAAGCAGTAAATCGAATGACGAGGGCCGGGCTGCCGAGGTCAGTGCTCGTCTCGGCAGTTACTCCTCCTCGGAATCCGAGTCTCCAGGAACCTCCCCACCAAGGGTTGGGACAGGGATTTCGTGGCGGATGCACTGCCGCCGAACCAGGGATTTGCCCACGTCCAAGAGGCGAGCCGCGCCGCTGATCGACCCGGCCTCCTCGATTGCCTCCCGGTAGTCAGCTTCCGAGTATCCTTTCCGGCCTCCCCCGAGCCCGCCCCGGTCGGGCACGTCGAGAATTTCGGGCCCGTCCTCGCCCGGAAGGCGGGGCGGTTCCGACCGGTCAAACCACCACTCGGGGATCTGCCAGTCCGATCGGCCTTCAGACTCCGGCTCAGAGAGATCCTCTTCGAGGCGATCCGGTAGCTCCAGGCCCATTGCCTCGGCGGCGCTCTGCATGTCCGAGTGGCCGTTCGTTTCGTGTCGGCCGTACATGAGGCTCTGCTCCTCGCGGCTGTGGCGGAGGCGGCCCATAAGTCCCGCGATGTTGCCGCCCCCTCGCAGGTAGTGGGCAGCGAAGGTATGGCGGAGGTCTTTGAGGCGAACCCCCTCTTCGTAGCCGTTCTCGGGCGTGAGTCCGGCGTGCTTCCGGGCCTTCCGCCAGCGGTAGTCGAGCTGGCCCTTGCTGAGCCGAAAGGCCCGCTCCTCGGGCTCGCGGCCCTTGAGGAGCATCTGGAGGGCATACATGGCCACAGGGGGAAGGTCAATCCGCGCGCTCCGCTCGCGGGTCTTGTTGTCGCGGACGAAGAGGGACCAGTTCTCTTCGTCGACATCCCGCCCCCGGATGCGGAGGATGGGCGATTTATCGATTCCCGTCGATGCCTTGAGGATAAGAAACACCCGCACCTCCCATTCGCTCGCCGAGATCACCCTATGGAGCGCTTCGGGGGAGAGGACCACGTCCCGCCGGTCGTCTTCGCTCGGGCGATCGGCCTCCCTGAGGATGGCCCGCGCATCGGGGGTGCCGAGCCGGTCCTGAAGAAACTTCGAGAGAAACCCCCAGAGCCCGTTTTTGACCGTATTCGGCTTGTAGCCCTCCGCCTGGATCATGTGGCGGACGCACCGGTCGATGTGGCTCGGCTCGTAGACCCAGCTTACGCGAGCCTCTGTACCAGCGAGCAAAGGGCCCGATGGCTCAACGGTGATCCGAAGGAAGTGCCGCGCGCCGAGCCGATGGTTCTCGTAGTCGAGCGTCTGGGCAAAGGTTTTGACGGCCTCCTTCAAGAGCGGATCGTTGACCCGGCGGGCAAGCTCATCCAATTCATCGCGGCGCCACGCGTGGTACAGGGTCGGAAGATCAATTTTGCCGCCCTTTCCGGGTCCCTCCGGCTCAAGCGCCTCGACCAACTCGTAGAATCCGTCCTCCCAGATGAGCCGAAGGGCCTTCTCCATCTTCTCGGCTGTGGCCTTCCGCTCGGACTTTGTGCTGAGCCGCGAGGTTTTCCCGTAGCCGGGGAGGACGATTTCGACCTTGTACTTAGAGCTGTTGCTGGCCTTAAAGGGCATGACAACTCCTTATCTCATGGGTTTAGTTCAGTCTGGAGGGGAGTCCTCATCCGAGAGAGCGGGCAGTTCGCTGTTATAAGGACGGCCGTTTCCGCTCTCCTCATCGGAGCGTGAGGAGCGCCTGTTTGATTGCCGGGACTCGGGGAATTCAGTTGCAAATTCAGTGTCCAGTCTGGCTGGCGACTCGCTCATGTGCTTCTCAACGTCGACTCCTTCGTAGCGCAGGATGTCGATGCCACGGTATCGAATTTCACCACCTTTCCAGTCCGATCGGGGAAGCTCCTCCTCGGATTTCTTCCGGACATTGTCTGCGGACACGTTCCAGCGGTCCGCTACGAAGGAGACCGAGTAGAGCGCATGTAGCTCAATTCCCTTGACTTCAATGTCTCCGCGTTGATCGACTGCAGATCTTCTGTCAGAAGTCGTGCCAAGCTCCTCGATGATTCTGGTCACCAGCTTTGATAGAAGTCGCTCCTCACGCTGTCGGAGCGCGTCTGCGAGCCGCCTGACAAGTTTCTCAGTGTCGATTTGAAGCTCCATCTCTGAGGGGGGAGCCGGGCCAGTACCAACGCGAGGTCGCGTTGGCCCCTATTCTCAGATGAGAAGCTCGTTCGTGGCACAGAGGCAGTCGCATGGACGCATTTTCCGGGGGTTTGTCCATGCGTTCCGCAAGCAACGACTCTTCCCAGCAGGGAGAGCCCTCCTTCTTCCCGTCACCACGGATTCAAGGAGGATGAGAACCGGTTGGCATGGACAAAAATCACCGTCTCTCGTCCACGGCGCTCCCGGATAGAACTCGGGGGACGTAGGTCCCCGCAGCCCACAGATCTACTCCTCGCGGCGCCGGAATGCCTCATTTAGGGCCTTCCGGACGCTTCGCTCATCGGTGTGCCCGTTATATTCGCTCTCCAGTTTGTACTCCCGTCTCGCGATGTTGACGCGTTCGGCTCGGGGCCGGTCGGCGTGCTCGGCCTGTACCGCGTCGGCGATGTCAGACGGGGAGGGAAGGGCCGTTCGCTGGTCGCTGTCGTACGCCTCATAGCCGCCGAGGTAATGACCCACCTCATCCAGCACCTCAAGGGCAATACCGTGCCGAGCAGCGTCCAGGGCCCGGCGGCCGAGTTCATCAATCTCACCGGCAGTGAGGCAGTAGACTTTTAGCTCCACGGCAGGCTCGTCGTCGACTTCTTCGGGGGGGCGGTATTGCCAGCCGGTGGTGTCGTGAACCGCTTTGCAGAGCATCTGTCGAGGTATCGGAGCCTTCACATCTGACAGCGTAAGTTCAGCGGCAGGCTCCCCCTCCGGCAGCGCGAGCATCTGCTGCCAGAGCCGACGGAGTTGAAGCGACTGTTCGTCCTCGTGGTACGAGCGCCGACGCTCTTCGACCTCCTGAAAATCCTCGTAGTGGACCCCGTCCCAGTCCTGGCGGAACTCCTCGCGGAACGAGACATCCTTTCCGGTCATCTCCGAAAAGCGGTCAGAGAAGAATCCCGCGTTTGAAGCATAGCCATTTACGTCGAGGAATGCGGCGTGTCGGACTGCGATCTGCCAGAAAACGCGTTGCATGTCGATTGTAGCTTGAGACATCGTAGTGTGAGTTTTGCTTTTGAGGTTCAGTGGTGTCGTCTTCGAGTGGGGGTACATTCGACTTTGGGTTATCGGCGTAGAAAGGCTTCGGCGGGGCGTCGCGGCCGCGGCGCCGTATTGGAGTACGGGCGTTTAGCTTTCGACATCAGCGTCTGGGCGGATGGACAGCGTGGAAGCTTTGGTTGGCTCGGGCTATTCACCTCGGCGAGCCAATCCTCAGTTCCAGAAGCTCGTCGTAGAAGGCTTGCAGGCCTTTGGTCTTTAAGTCGTCCCATCCCGACTTTGGCTCTCGGTAATCGGGCCGGTTCGGGTCTGATGAGAGGTCCAACCCCAGGATGGCGGCGCGGAGTG
>NZ_JBDGQQ010000075.1:0-13981 GCF_042218895.1 Salinibacter sp.
TAGAGGTGGCTCACGCCCAGGCGCTTCAGGTACGGCACGAGGGCCTCCACCTCGGTGAATCCGAGGTCGGGGGTGAGCTGGAGACGGTAGGTGGCGGTCATGGACGAGTATGAATGGAGGCGTGGAGGTGTGGAGGAAGGAAAGACGCAGGCGACCAAGATCAACGCGATTGCAAAATCACGGCCCCCGGGGCGGGTAAAAGAAACAGTCTCGTTGGTTACGGCCGGCGGCTGTGAGGCCGGGGTGTAGCTGCCCTGCTCGGTGTGCAGCAGCAGGGGGCCTCCGGGGGCAGGTCCAGGTTGGCGGCCCCCTCCAGGGTCACGGCGACGTGGATCGGGGGGCGCTCCACCCGAAGCGTCGTGTCGCTCGGGGCGTCGATGCGCATCGCGTCGCCGAGCTTGGGGCGTAGGGCGAGGAGGTCTTGGTAGAGGGCCAGCACGCCGTCGTGCGGGGGGGGCGGCGCCCGGCGGTCAAGGGCTCTTCGGCCGCACGTTCACGTTCACCTCCAGCCCCGCCCGGTCCAGCATGTTAATCAGCGCGTCGATGCTGAAGGCCTGGATCTTGCCGTTCATCAGTTCGCTGATGCGGGCCTGCGTCGTCCCCAGCTCCTCGGCCGCCTCCGCCTGCGTCATCCCCCGCTCCCGGATGGAGCGTTCCAGAGGAGCCATCAGACGAGCCCGCACGCGAAGCGATTCGGCTTCGCCACCGTCGAAGCCAAGATCCCTGAAGACGTTGCCGGACGATTCGGTGATGTCGTTCTTCATGGCCTCAGTCGGGGAAGGGAGGAACTTCCGCGGTCGTTGTACGAGAGGAGGCCGCAATCATTCCGTCCGCACCACCGCTGCTCCAGGCCGTGAAAACGACACCGTGTCTGCCGTAAAGACCGGCGGACGCGGGGCCGGGGTGTAGCCGCCTTGCTCCGTGTGGAACAGCACCGGGGCCTCGGGGGGCAATTCTAGATTGGCGGCTCCCTTCAGACTTATGGCGACGTAGACCGGGGGGCGCTCTAGAAGAAGCGTCGTGTCGCTCGGGGCCTCAATGTGCATCTCGTCGCCGAGTCGCGGGCGGAGGGTCAGCAGGTCGCGGTAGAGGGCCAACACGCCGTCGTGCGGAGGACGACTGGGCTCGTCCCAGTCCAGCACGCTGCGCGCGAATGTGGCGGGGTCCTGCGGGTCGGGCACCTCACCCTCAAAGCCCGAAAAGTCCTCGAACTCCTCCTTCCGCCCCGCCGTCACGCTGGTACCGAGTTCCTCGTTGTGGTCGGTGAAGAACTGGAACGGCGTCGACGCGGCCCACTCCTGGCCCATGAACAGCAGCGGCACCTCCGGCCCCACGCAGAGCAGCACCGAGAGCGCCCGGTACGTGGCGGGCGACACGTCGTCGGTGAGGCGGTTGCCGGTGGGCCGGTTGCCCACCTGGTCGTGGTTCTGGATGAAGACGACGCACTGCGCGGGGGCCACGAGGTCGGGATCGGTGCCGCGCGGCTCGCCCAGGTGCGCGGAGTGTTCACCGCGGAAGAACCAGCCGTCGCGGATCGTGGTGGCGATGTCGGCGGCTGTGGTGCCCTGATAGTCGCGGTAGTAGCCCTCCGTGTCGCCCGCCGTGAGGACGCGCAACTGGTGGTGCAGGTCGTCGCTCCAGACCCCGTCGAGCCCGTACCCGCCGTCGTCGCGGGGCTGCACGAGCGTGTTCAGGTTGCGGTGATCCTCGGCGATGAGGTGGCGCTCCGGGCTGTCGACGTGCTCGTCCACCGCCGCCGACAGCTCGGCCAGGAAGTGGGGTGTGCTCTCGTCGTGCAGCGCGTGGGTGGCGTCGAGGCGGAGGCCGTCGACGTGGTACTCGCGCAGCCAGTGCAGCGCGTTGTCGATAAAGAAGCGGCGGACGCCCTCAGAGTGCGCATCGTCGAGATTGATGGCCCGGCCCCAGGGCGTCTCGTACTTGTCGGTGAGGAAGGGGGCAAACGCATTGGCGTAGGCGCCGTCCGGCCCCAGGTGGTTGTAAATGACGTCCAGGATCACGGCCAGGCCCGTCTGGTGCGCCGCGTCCACGAGGCGACGAAGCTCGTCGGGGCGGCCGTAGGCGCTCGCCGGGGCGAACAGGGCCGCCGGGTCGTAGCCCCAGTTCCGATCGCCCGGAAAGTCGTGCACCGGCATCAGCTCAATCGCCGTCACGCCCAGGTCCTTCAGGTAGGACAGCTGCTCGCGCACGCCGTCGAAAGAGCCCTGTTCAGTGAAAGTACCGACGTGGAGCTCGTAGACGACGAGGTCCTCGCGGGCCACCCCGTCCCAGTCATCATCGTCCCACTCGTACACGCTCGGGTCGACGACCTCCGAGGGGCCGTGCACGCCGTCCGGCTGGTAGCGGGCGGCGGGATCGGGGAAGGGCCCGTCGTCGTCCAGACGAACCTGGTAGCGGGTGCCGGGCGCCGCCGCGTCGACCGTTCGCTCAAACAGCCCGTCGTCGGTGGGCGAGAGCGGAACGGTCGCGTCGTCGAGGTCGAGCGCCACCTGATCGGCCGCCGGGGCCCAGACGCGGAAGGTGACCGCGTCGTCCTGGACGAGGGCGCCGTGGAGGGGAAACGGGTCGGTCATGCCGCTGCGGAAGGGGTGGGCACGTTGTCGTGGAGGGTCGCCGCAGTGCGCGGGCGTTCGGGCGTGCGGAGGTCGGGGGAGAGGGTTACTCGTAGCTCGAGGCTCGTCCGTAGAGGTACGTCAGGGTTTTCAACGTCTCCTCGTCCTCGTCCGAAATCTGATCGGGCGTAAAGCGCCACGCCCAGTTGTCCTTGGTGGTGCCCGGGGTGTTCATGCGGCCCTCACTCCCCAGACCAATGATGTCCTGAAGTGGAATCACCGCACGGTCGGCTACCGACGCCATGACCGCCCGCACGGCATGCCGGTGGATCTCCTGGCCCCCGCCACCGTCGGGGAGGTCGAGATAGGACCGAGCAAAGTCCCTTCCCTCGTCGGACAGTTCCCCGCGCCACCAGCCGACGGTCGTATTGTTGTCGTGGGTCCCAGTGTACGCGACGAGGTTGCGGCGGTAGTTGTGGGGAAGAAACTCGTTCGCAGGATTCCCCTCGAAGGCAAACTGGAGCACAGCCATTCCCGGAAACGCAAAGGTGTCCCGCAGGGCCTCCACCGCCTCCGTAATGATGCCGAGGTCCTCCGCGATGATGGGCAGGTCTCCGAGTTCGTCCCTCATGGTCTCGAAGAAGGCGGCGCCCGGCCCGTCCTTCCACTCGCCCTCAGTGGCCGTGTCGTGGTGGGCGGGCACCTGCCAGTATTGCTCGAACCCGCGGAAGTGATCGAGACGGACGAGGTCGAAGCGTTCGAAGGTGTGGCGCAGCCGCTCGGTCCACCACCGGAAGCCACGGTCTTCCATTCGGGACCACCGGTAGATGGGGGTGCCCCAAAGCTGGCCCTCCGGGCTAAAGTAGTCGGGAGGCACGCCGGCTACCACCGACGCCTCGCCGTTCTCGTCGAGACGAAAGAGGTCCTGGTGGGCCCACACGTCGGCACTATCGTGCGCGACGTAGATGGGAAGGTCGCCGAAGAGACGAATGTCGTGGGCGTGGCAGTAGGACTGCAGGGCCGACCACTGGCGGTGAAAAAGGAACTGCCAGAACATGTGCATCTCGATCGCCTCGGCGTGCGTCTCGCGGGCGTGGTCCAGGGCGCCCGGGTCGCGGTGGGCAAGCGGGGCTCTCCACTCCGTCCACGGCGCCCCGTCGTGGGTGTCCTTCAGGGCGGCGTAGAGCGCGTATTCGTCCAGCCATGCGGACTGTGCCTCCTGGAAGTGCCGGAACTGCGCCGTATCGGCGGTCGATGTGCCGGCCTGGAACCGGCGGAAGGCCGCACGCAACACGTTTCGCTTGCGAGGAACGAGACGCGCGTAGTCGACACGGTCCTCGGGCAGCTCGAGGAGGGGGGCCAGGTCGTCCTCGCCGAGCAGGTCTGCGTCGACGAGAAGCTTCGGACTGATCAGAAGGGGGTTACCGGCGAAGGTGGACGGGCTGGAGTAGGGCGAGGCGCCAGGCCCGACGGGGTTAACCGGCAGCATCTGCCAGAGGCGCTGGTTGGTACGGGCCAAAAAGTCGGCGAACCGAAACGCGGCCGGGCCGAGGTCCCCGATGCCGTAGGCACTGGGAAGGGAGCTGACGTGAAGGAGAAGGCCACTGGCACGTTGCGAGGCCACAACGGGAAACAGTTGATGGGTGAAGGCCGGACGAGGGGAAGGCACTGTCTGCAGCGGGAGCCCGGAGCGTCGCCGCCTGGAGGAAGACGGTCCGGCGCGGCGCCCTGCCGTGCGAGCAGAGGGCGCGGTCTGAACGGGACCTGTCACTCGACAGACTCCTCGACGGGAAGCCGGGGCCGCTCGTCGGGATCAAGTCGGGTATCGGGGGCGCCGGTGGCCGCCTCCACGCGGTTGCGGTACAGCGTCTTGAAGCGCCGGTAGAGGCTGTCGAGCTGGTCATCTGCCTCGACGGCGGGCAGGTCAATCACCTCGGGATACTCGAACGTGGCGGCCCCGGCGGTATCCACGAAGAGGGTCTTTAGGCCGAGGCGCCGCTGGAAAATCGACGCGGTGGTGCTGAAGACGTGAAACTTCTCGGTCGGAATAATCCACAGGTGATGCGAGAGCACGCCGCGGCGGATGTAGAAGCCGTCCTCCTGGGCCGCGTACCCGTGATTGCGGTACTGGAGCAGGGCCCATCCCAGGATGAAGGGGACCACCCCGAAGCCCCACCAGGGAAGGGCTACCCCCACAAGATGCACCCAGTCCGGCGGCCAGAAGTAGATCGCCGGAAGGAGGAGCGTGGAGAGGGCCATTGTGTAGCGGAAAAAACGCCGCCGGATTGTCAACCGGGACACCTGGCCAAACGTGTCGGGAAGATCGAAGGACCGAACGCGACGGGCCAGCTCAAGGATGCGTTTGCTCCCCGCAAACGGGGCAATCACGCGGTGTCCCTGTTCATCGACGTTGATCCCGATGGTCTGCACCTTCAATTCGTACCATCCGAAGGCCCGCATGAGGGGATTGGTGCGGAGGATGAGTGCCTGCACCTTGTCGAGCGGAATGGTGCCCTCCGTCACTGTAAAGAGCCCATGGCGCTTGCGCAGCTTGTCGCCGTCGAGCCACAGGTGAAAGCTGTAATAGCGCGCCAGGTGTACGGCAACGCCGCTGATCCAGCCCAGAACGACTGCTACGAGGACCGACACGAAGATTGTGAGCGCCGGGTGACTGAACATCGCCTCTGTAAGCCACTCTAGGCGGTCCGTCCGAATGAATCGCTGGACGAGCGTCTCCGGGTTGAAGAGCTCGACCACCGAAAAGATGACGGCGAGGTACAGCAGCGAGAAGCGAAAGGCCCCCGACAGCAGCACGCGCCGCAGGGGCATGTCGAACAGCGTCTCGATGTTCGCCTCGTCCTCTTCACTTTCCGTGTCCGGGGTGGCGTCCGCGGCCCCTCGTTGAAACGAGCGGACCACCTGCCGGATCTTGCGGGCCTCGCTCCGATGCACGTATTCCAGGCTGCCCTCGGTGCCCGAGCTTCCAGCCGTCTCGATCTTCACCTTCGCAATGCCGAACAGCCGGGCGACGAGGTTTCGCTCGATCTGGATGTTCTGGACGCGCTCGATGGGAATGCTCCGGTTCTTCCGGTTCAGCACGCCGCTCTGGATGACGACCTGCTTCGGCGTGATGCGGTAGCTAAATCGCCAGTACCGCAGGAAGATGACCGGCAGGGCAAATACCCCGTACAGCACGGCCATCACGAGGGAGGCAACGTTCTCCGAGGAGCTGGGATTGCGAAGAAGGGGGAACAGAATGATCGCGAGTGCAGGGAGGCTCGTGCCCACCTGAAGAAGAAGCGTGAGGGGGTGGAGGCGCTGTGGCTCGTGGATGGCCCCCAGGGTCGTAGACGAAGGGGCATCGGGGGCCTCGCCCTCGTCCTTAGAGGGGGACGAGGAGACGTCCGCAGACGTCGTCTCCGAGGACGAGGGAGGCTCCTGTACCGAAGGATCCGACTCCGGAGGAGATGAGGACGGCATCACACCGGATCTTCGATGAGGGGATCTTCGAGAATGAAGCGCTTGATCTCATCTCGGATCTCCCGGGCCTCGGACAGCGGGAGGCCCGGAACGACGACGTCACTGCTTCGGGACCCCGCCGTGTGAACGACGAGACGCCCAAGCGCAAACTCGCGCTCGATCACATCCTGCGACACGTCGACGTGCTGAATGCGACGTAGCGGCACGACCGTCCGAACGTGCCTCAGAACCCCGTGCTCCCTGTAGATCTCCTCGGGGCGCAGGGCAAATCCCCAGGCTCGGTACCGAAGGCGTGGCCACGCCACGCAGTAAAGGAGCGCCCCCACCAGTACGGTTCCCGAGAGGACTCCGAAGGGAAGCGCCGAGTTGGAAGACAGCAGGTGCGTGAGGTCATAGAACAGGGCCGGAAGGAAAAGGAGGACCGAGATGCCAGCCATCTTGATTCGCCACACGCTCCGGACGGAAGGATCGAGCGACCGGACGTGCTCGTCCAGCGCCACGTCTGTCAGGGCACCGTCGGAGGAAGAGGATTCCATAGACGTGAAGAGAAGAAATCGGCTCGCAAAACAGCAATTATTGAAACCAAGGGACCGCCCGAGGTTTCTGGGAGGAGCCTGCGGGGGAGAAACTGAACGAGAACATCCATCCTGAACTGCGTGTCCGGGGAACGGCCACTGATCTGCGCTGGGAGTACCCCGAGACGCTTGGCTTGGGGAAGTCCCGAGGGCCTCCTCCTGGTTGTGGAGCAGCGGCCCTCCGAGGATTGATGGATCGATTTGCAGCCCGTTGGGACCGCCCGGAGTGCCCTGCGCAGTGACGGAAGTGCTCTCCGGGGAGCACAGGACACAGGCCGAGACTGCCCGTACGCTCCTGCTTCTCCCGGTCCGGGACCTCATTCGATCCAGTGAGCCGAACGTATCGGTCCCCCAGGACCGCATCCCCGCAGTCGGTGCGCCGGCTCGCCTCGGCATATCCAGCAGGGACAGCCCGCTTGCAGACCTGCTCCGGCTCGATGTTGCCGTGGAGCTTCGCCACGAAGGAGTTGTCGGTGTCGGTAATCTCGTGATGCTGGTCGAAGTATCCCGCGTCGAAGGCGACGCCGATTCCGGATGGAGGAAGGGAGGACATATTTTCGGGTGCTGGGCTCATTCAAGCCGACGAATCGTCTCCTTTACCGGTCGAGCTTGCTGGCTTCGAGGCCGCTGCCACCAAAGGAGATGTCCGCCTCACCTGGCAGACCGTGTCGGAGACCGGCAACGAAGGCTTCGAAGTCCAACGCCAGAAGGAGAGGGGCTGGGCGCAGGTCGGCTACGTTGAGTCGAAGGCCTTCGGCGGCACCACAACAAAAACACAGTCCTACGAGTACGTCGCGACGGGCCTCTCGGTCGGCCCCCACCAGTTTCGCCTGAGGCAAGTCGATCTGGACGGCAGCTCCAGCCTCACCGATCCGGTGACCGTGGACATTCAGATGCAGGAAACGGTGAGCCTCGCCCCTCCAGCGCCCAATCCTGGAAGCGCCACGGCCACCCTCTCGTTCGCCGTCAAAAAGCAGACAGAGACGATCATCACCCTCTACAACACGCTCGGCCAGCAGGTCGCCACCGTCTACGAGGGCACCCCACAGGCCGAAGAGGCGCAGACGGCGCAGGTCGACGTCAGTGGGCTGCCTGGCGGGACGTACTTCCTGCGGCTCCGAGCTGATGGGCAGACATAGGCCCGGCGGCTTACGGTCGTGCAGTGACCTTGTCCGGCCCTGGTCGGTCCTGTCTGCGCCCGCTTCCGTTTCCTTCGGGGCAGACGTTTTCTGTCAGAGGAGGCAGATCATTGGTGGTCTCCCGTCCTGAGCGCGTCGAGCGGTTCGGTGTCTTTCCACCGCAAAATTGCATATGGGCCGGCGACTGCTAGGTAGAGAAGCGCGGCAACTTCAACGTACATGACGGACCGGAGAAAGAGTCTGCAGTAGCCTCGTGTTAGGAGTTCCCGTGCTGGTTAGACATATTCGCCCCCACAAGTCTAACGTCAAGGACCTGGCTACCGGAAAGTGTGCCCAAAACCGTGCGAATCAAAACTGTACCTATGGGCTAAGCCCAGAATCACCCGCGCTTGACGCCAAGGAGATGAGGCCTCACGTTTCTGGAGACAGCTGACTTGAATCGACTCCAGAACCAGTGAGACCTCACCAACGGAGGTGTAAGATCTTCCCCCCAAGATAAACGCTGCCGACCAGCCCGTGGTTTGCTTCGACGTAAGCAAAGACCATCTCGATGGCTACGCGATCCACGTGCGCCGCGGAGCCGTTGATCGAGAGATCACCGATGCGCTGTGCCAAGCGGCTTTTCTCCTGCCACAGCCACCACAGCCTACAGAGCACACCGGTCAAGGCGGTCTGACGCCGTTTATCTGGGCAGCCGCCAGTCCCCGAGCAACCTTCTCGCCGGACCCAATGGCCTGCCGGCTGCATGCTGTCAGGAAGGGTCTCTGCGTCCCCACTCGATTCGGGCCCAGAGTCGTTCGTAACCGTAGTAGGTGCCCGTCTTCACGACATTCGCGACAAGGCCGATATTTACTGCATCAGTGACTTCACCGGTGAAGATATAGGCGACCAGCATCGTGATTACCACCATCAGGAGCCGGTAGAGACCGGTCTTGACCAGGGCCCTCGGAATTTTCTCGTACGTATCTCCAAACATCCAACTTCGACTGGCGGTTACGGTGTGTATTCAGCTTTGGTTAATATCCGGAACAGAGAAGCGGCTGCAAGGTGGGCGATCCCGCTAGTCCTGGCCCGACAGCCTCGGCAGGTATGAGACCGGGGATTCTGTCCGTGGTGGTCGCTCGCGCGTGCATGCACGCGGCTCCAAACGTCTAACGTTGAGGCCGACGGGGCGGGATCCGGTTCGGTCGTTCAGCCTCTCCCGCAGATGCGTGTCCGCCGTGCGGTAGCCTTGTAGCCGGGCCGAACAGGACAGCGGCATTGTATTCGCTCATCGACCGCTCGGTGGTGGCCCTACTCTTTTATTGTATGAGTCCGGGGCCATTTTCCATCTGGCACATCCAGCCGCCGTGCCACGCTCGACGCTGGACAGGCCATTTTTCTTCGTCGATGGGGCAGTGATCCTTCCGCGGTTCCGGCACGGATGAGCGTGGTTTTTCCAGTTTCAAAACCTGTTTTGCGAGCAGATGCTCAGCCGAGACACAGTGGGCGAAGCTGCAAAACGGTGCCCAAGCGAGCCCTGTAGCGGCGCTACCGGGCGAGTGCAGAAACCGTTTTGCACGAGATCCACAAAGTCGCAGCGCTGGGAGCGCGGCGACCGAGTACTCCCCGGGGTGGCCGCAGATGTCTCGTCAAACAGGTTCTCAACTCATTACAACGAAACGGCGCGGCCTGGACGGGCGCAACACCGGGCACGTGGTCGTCGGTTTTGTAAATGTGAATACCTGAACGGGGGCACAGATTTTTGGCGATCTTCCGATTCGTTCGGGGGCGTTTTCTGTTGCGAGGGACGGTTCGTAGGCGCCGCCGTCTCGAGGACGCTCACCTTTTCCAACGGAACGCGCTCCTGCCCTAGTGGCTCATGTATGTGATGCCCAACTACCAATCCCGAACCTTCCCTGCCCCATGAGTCAGCCCGAATACATCGCTGCCCTGCTTTCGATCATCGTCGGCCTCGGCCTGACAGACCTGGCCCAGAGCCTTCGTGAGTTGGTCCGCCCGAGGCGAAAGGTCAACTGGCACTGGCTTCCTCTCCTCTGGGCCGCCAACACGTTTTTGCTTGCCATTCAGATCTGGTGGAACTCGTTTTCACTTCTCACGGGGGCAACCTCGAAGTTCTTCTTCCCGTTCCTTGCCGCATTTCTACTCCTGTACCTGACCTGCGCGTTTGCACTGCCGGACCCAGGATGGGAAGATTCCCGAGCAGAGGTGGGGGCCCGTGGGGCTTCCGTCGAGACGCCGGCCGCACAGGCCCCGCTGGACCTGAGAGCCTTTCATTTTTCAGTTTCGCACCGCCGGTGGTTTTTCGGAATGCTCGTTGGCTTTATCGTCACGGCTCAAGTCGGGACTCAGACGGCAAGAGCACTGGCAGAGAACTTCACGGTCGGTGAGACAGAGATGTTGTTGAACGGGGAGTCGTGCTTCTCGGGACGCTGGGCTTGACCGACCGCTGGTGGGTGCACGCGCCTCTCTCGGTGCTCTCCTTTCTGACGCTCGGGCAGAGCATGGTTAAAATCGTTCTCGGAAGTTGACGATACACCCGCCGTAGGGATTGACAGCGTGCGGCCTGGGGCGGAGCGTTTTGTGTTAGAGTGGCGTCTCTGTGCGCGTGAAGGTGAGCGCCATCCGGCGGAGCCGCCTTTGCCGAGAGTCCGAGAAGCGGCTCCGTCGAAACGAATACTCGCTGAGGTAGCGGTAGGCATGGCGCTTCGCTACTCCACGGAATCCTCGCCACCACGGTGAAAATCGACCACTCTCCCTCCGCGGTGTTACGATGCATGTCCTCTTCGCTCACGTAGGTCTCTTCGTGGTCGACGCTTCTATGATCATAGGCTCCTTCCAGAAGCCCGTACCCGCTAAAATCGTCAGTGTCGATCCGGCTTCCGGGCTCAACGTGTCGAAGGGCCGATCGGACCAGCGTTTTCTGACCCGCGTCCGGTTGCAGTTCCAGCACCCGACCTTCCCCGCCCCGTTCTACCCACAGCACCGCAGGCGGCCAGTCTCCGGACCAACTTCCTCGCCCCCGCTCCGAGAAGCCCCGTTCTCTGGACTTCCGGGAATCGCGGTGCTTCGACCCTGCCTTCGCCGTTTGACCTGCCTCCGCCGTTTGATTGGTCTCGCCGGGGTCGCTGCTGGCCTTCTCACCGGCCTTCTCATCAGAATCCTTGGACCGAGGGGTATCCTCGGGAAGGAGCGTCCGGCCTTGCTGGCCAAGAGTCAAATGCAAGCCCAGAGGCTCCGACCTCCTCCGTCAGGGCCCCGCGCCATTTCTCGCGCCGCTGGTAGATGACCTTCCTCATCGTCTGCGCCATCCCCTGAATCGTTTTGTAGGTGTGGGGAAGGTCCTCCGCAATGTCACCGGTCGACTGGTCCTTGTCCGTCTCCCGATCTTCGGAGATCCATATCGGAAGCTGTGGCCTCCCACGCTTTCGAGAAACGTCCTGGACCGGTCGTTAAACCACCGACCACAACTGCGACACTGATACCGTCGGAGTGAACTGAGATAATCCCAGTCCTGCACCGTCGAGAAGGCAACTTGGGAGTACGATGGGGGTTGGCCTGTAAACGTGACGCTGGGCAAACCCGCTGGCGAGCTGGAGGTGCAGTCCTGGGAGCCTCGGGTTCGGGGTGGAGGCGGGATCAAAAAACCAGCCTGCGCCCTCACCGTTCTCGACGAATCCGCTTTGGGCAGGCCCAATTCGGCCCCACGAGCCGCCTGGCCTCTTTATTCGCCGCACTGCTCTTCCTCGCCCCAGCCAGTTGTGCGCAGGGTCGAGCCGGGGCCGGCATCCGCCGACAGCATTCTGGCTGTTGCGGGCGGGAAAAGGCCTGTATGTGACAGCCTCCCCGGCAGGCATTAACTTCCGGGCACGAAGCCCTGAAAGCTTTCCCTTCCGCCGGTAAAGCCGGTCTCATTCGCCGCTGCCGATGTCCTCATCCCCAAACCCCAACGACCAAGGCGACCCGGTGGGAGAGGAGTCCCCGGAGGAGCCCTCGGTCGAGGAGACCTCCGAGGCGGTGGTCGAAACAGTTAGGTGTCCCAATTGCGGGCGCCGGTTTGCTGGCGACTACTGCCCGGACTGTGGGCAGGAGGCCGACCCGCCTACCTCGGCAACAAGTGTCATCGGCGGCTTCTTCCGCGAGTTTGTGGACGTTGAGAACGGCTTCTGGCCCACCCTTGTCGGGCTGACCCTCCGCCCGGGGAAAACCCTTCGCCAGTACCTAGGCGGAGCGCGGGCTGGAATGGCAAGCCCTGGGCGCTACCTCCTGGCGTCGGTAATCATTAGCATCGGAACAGAACGGCTTCTCGCCTGGACTGGGATGGGCGAAGATCCATTCGGCGGCTCTGCTGCACCGGGCACCGGGCGCTCTCCAGCCACCAGCAATGGAGCCACTAGCGGGGGCGCCACCGCCGATGGGGCTGGAGACCTGTTCGCGGAGGCGCTCTCCACGGCCCTCGACCAGTGGACTCAGGTTGTTGGGGCTCAGATACGGACGCTCGCAGCCCTGCTCCTGGCAGTGCTCCTCGCGGTGCTGCTCAGACGCCTGTTTGCGGGAAGGCTGAAGCAGGGCGGCGAGGCGCTGGCGCTGGGAGCCTTCCTGAGCGGACACGCAGAGCTGCTCGTTACGGGAGCCGAGTTTCTGTATTCGCCCGCCGTGTCTTTCTACATAGGACAACCTGCCGAGGGCCTGTTTCTCCCTTCCCTCCTGATCCAGGTTGGGTACGTCGGGTTTGCGGCCCACCGGTGCTTCGGCCCGGGATGGGGGCCCGGGCTGAAAGGAGCCTTCGCCGCAGGCTGGGCTTTGATTGAAGCTGTGGCAATCGCCTTTATGTGTATGGTGGGGCATGCCGCGTGGCTGGCGCTGGCCCACCCTGAGAGGTTCGGCGTATCAGGAGGGGCTCCCGAAGAACTGGAGACAATATTTGCGGTGGTCGGGGCCGTCTGCGCGCTTCCGCTTCTCCTGCATGCGGGAGTAGAGGCGTACTACCGCTTGTGGTGACTACCGCCTGCGGTAATCCCCTGTGGAAGCAGCCACCAAGCTCCTCTCTACCGCGTCGACGACTCCGCTCCCAGCGACGCCGATTCAGCCCCACATGCCGCCTCGCCCCTCTATTCGCCGCGCTTCTCCTCTCCGCCCCGGCCACCTTCGCGCACGTCGAGCCAGGGCAGTCGTTCATAGGCAAGGTTACAGGCGTGATTGACGGCGACACGTACAAGGTGGCCCGTTCCGCTGGGGCCGTGGTCAAGGGGGGCTGTGGGGTACAGAAGCCATACGGAGCGAAGGCGAGAGATGCGGCGGTTCGCTACGTCGCCCGAACGACCGTGGGAGTACGAGTTGAAGATGTGAACCGGTACGGGCGGGTTGCGTCCCGAATCACTGTCCGGGGCGGGAATCTTGGGCAGATGCTCGTGCAGGACGGCTTTGGCGTGGCACTGCGGCGAGTACGCCCCCCAACGCCACGCAGCCCACCCGGTCGGAGCGACAGGTCCGGAACGCAGGCCGAGCCCCGTGGTCACAGGCCAGCCCGATCCCGCTGTGGGCGTAGCGGTAAGCCGAGCTGGAGTGAGTTCGGAGACTGTTCTTCTACACAACACGGGTCGCTGAGGCGGCCCGATGGCCCTGCGGGACTAAGCTCCAGGACGTAGCCTTAGGGTCGAAGATCTGTCTCAGGACGGAGTGAGCAGGTCCAGCGTCAGGGCTTAAGCACCTGCCTTGGCTACGGGTCAACACGGTGAGTCCAAACAAATGGCTTCAGATCCTTCGGCGAACCACGGCCCTCACCGAAGGCACTAGCAGAGGAAAGCAAAGAAGCGATGTGGGAGAACCCCGTGTCTTAGGAAGGCTCAATGGAATCGACACGCCAGTCCAACTTTTCAGGCACACCTCATTACGAGCATCCAGCATCTCTCGGAATCCTCCGTGGTTAGCGCGCATACATTACGGAGACTAGTTTCCGTAGCAATGAAACCTACTCGACGTCAGCCGGGTGGGATCGGGGCGGTTCCGGTCTCCATCCCCTCGACCTCGGCGGTCTCGTCCTTGACGACGCCTTCGGTCGCTGCGGCAACGATGCACGAATTCGGAGCTGCCGTACTTGACCAAGGCGATCCGATCGGCGGCCCGGCTTGGCATCTCTGACTTTCTCAGCGAGTGGCATAACCGCAGCGCCGGCACTCAGCCATCGGCTATCAGTCGCCGATGAGCTATGAAGAAG
>NZ_JBDGQQ010000076.1:0-5981 GCF_042218895.1 Salinibacter sp.
GGCGTTCCGGAAGTCGAGTGTATCGCCGATATGGATAACGACGGTTTCGGTAGTGAGCGACTCAGTTTCGAAGTTCATAGCAGCAATCGGGTCTTCTGGGAAAATGTAGTGGCAAGAGCGGTCGGCAAAACCCCCAGCGGCTTATTACGAGGGATGCTCTGTAAAGAAACGGGGACTGAATGGTTGTCACGTGTAAGTTTCCACAAAAACTGCACCACAGTGTCCGTACGGAGTTGATCCGCGCAAAATCAATACCAGTATAGCGAGCAGGTCCTGGACTGTGAAGGCGCGTTCCGGCGGGCGGCTGTGGAGCCCCGATTTTTTAGGCGGTGTTCCGCCGCGCCACCGGGCACGGAACGCGCTCGGTGAAACGGTAGCGGTGTCGTCTTCTCCCCCGACCGGCTCGCTGTGGACCGCCACGTGTCCGCCATCGTAGAAGGCACACGGTTTAAACGATGCCTTGATCAGTCTAACAAATGAACTCGATCCCTCCACTGCTACTGGGGGCGGTGCTCGTCTCGGCTTTGCTCGTCGGGAGCGGGTGTGAACACCGGACCCGCTCGGCGGCCGCAGCGTCATCGGACACAACTGCGGGACCCGTTCCGACGCACGTGAGCTGGGACGCGAATTTCACGATGATAAAGAAGGGCCACCGCCGTGCCGTGCTCAAGGCCTCCCGTATGGAGCAGTACACCGTTGCGGACAGCACCTATTCGGTCTGGCGGTCGACCCCATCTGATACGCTACGGGTGCGCACCTACCTTTTCGACTCGCAGGGAGATTCCTCGGCAACCATGACGGCCGACAGTGTGGTCTTCCAGGACGGGAAGGGCCGACTCGTCGCCTACGGGGATGTTGTAGTCACCACAGAAAGCAATAAACGTCTTGAGAGCGAGAAGCTGACCTGGCGGCAGGCCGATCGACGGATCCGCACCCAGCGGTTCGTCCGCATCACAACCCCTGAAGAAGTGGTTGAGGGCGAGGGCCTCGTCGCCGAGGAGGACCTGGACACCTACCAGATCGGGCAATTCCATGCCCGCGTTGAGGTTGACGATCAGGGGAAGAACTCGGAGAAAGACGACGGGTAGAGACCTGCCGGTTCTCATTCAGGGAACGTCCTTCCGTAGTCCGCAGTGCAGAGGGCCGCGCCGAGGGGAACGGACTCGGCCGCAGCCACTGCAGTAGCGCTCCTGTGCGTATGATTGGATCTCTCGCTGGATTCTTGCCGACCGGAAAGGGAGGGTCTCTCCTGTCGGGCGTGCTGTGCCTGGTCCTGATGGGGGGACTTGCCCTGACAGGTCGGGCGCAGGTGCCCGCCGACACGGTCCAGGAAGTTCCCGCAGGGGCCGAACCGGCTGAGCTCGATTCTCTCCCGTCTGCGGCGGACAGCCCCCCCCTGCAGCCCCCCGGCATGCCCAACGCGGCGCCCGACACAGGAGACACCGACCGGGTGTACGTGAACGCAGACTCCCTGAGTGCTCTTCAGCGCAATGGGAAACGCATTCAGGAGCTGTTCGGGAACGTCTTCGTCCGCCAGGATACCACGCGTCTCCGGTCGGACTATGGCCGTCGGTACCTTCAGCAAAACAAGCTCCTCTTCGTCGACAACGTCGTCATCTACGGGAAAGAAGACACCCTGCGCGCAGACACGGTCCGATACAACCGAGTCACGGAGGTCGGGCGCGCCCGCGGACACGTCCGCCTGACGGACGGGGACGTGATGGTGCGGGCAAAACGCGGCACATACTACGCCGAAGCGGACCGCACCGTGTTTCCTGACAGCGTGGTGCTCGTAGACAGCAACCGCGTCCTCCGGGCCCAGCACGGAACGTACTGGTCCGACGAGCAGCGGGCAGAGTTTGGGGGCACCGTTCGGCTCACCGAGCCGGGAACGACACTTCTCGCCGACTCGCTTACGTACTACCGCAACCGGGACCGGTCGGTCGCACGGGGGGACGTCTTCATCGACCGGCGTCGGGACGAGGGACCCAGGGCCGACATGACGACCCAGACCTATCTCTTCGGGAACCAGGTCGACAACCGTGAACGGCGCCGCTACAGCCGTGTCGAGGGGCGCGCGCTTCTCATCCGAGTGCGAATAGACTCGACCGGCACTCCAACCGACACCCTTGTGGTGCGAAGCCACCGGCTCGACGCCGTTCGGACCGACACGCACCGCCGCATCGTGGCGGTGGACTCTGTACGAATCTGGACGCCAGATCTTGCGGCGGTGGCCGACTCGGTGGTGTATGACCGCGTGACAGCCCCGACCGCGGACAGCACCGGGGGCCCGACGGTCCCGATCGACACGGCCCGCCCTCCGCCCGACTCGGTCTCTGTTATTGCAAGAAAAAACCCTCCCGAAACGGACTCGTCCGCCGATGCACGGGCAGTCCCCGACTCTTCAGCCGGAAGTACAGTGGGAACAGGGGCGAAGGCGTCTGCGCCTACCGGATCCGCACCCGCGCCCCCTGGCGACGGAGCCGCAACGTCCCAAAATCCCCTGCCGGATTCGCTAGACCCGGCGGAGGGGGACTCGGAGGCAGAGGGCTCGACTCGAAACTGGACCACCCCGACGGCACAGTCGGACACGGTACTTCCCCTCGAGGAAATCCGGCTGTTCCAAAATCCAATGACCTGGTTTGAAGGGAGTCAGGTGTGGGGGGACTCAATTCGGGTGCGTGCACAGAACCGAACCCTCGACACCGTCTTTGTTCGAGGTTCGGCCTTTGCGGCCCAGCGCGACTCGGCCCTGGCGCGCACGAACCAGCTCAAGGCGAGAAACATCACTGCCTTTTTTCGGTCGGACTCGCTGCGCCGCATTCGAGGAGCGCCCAACGCTCGGGCCATCCGCTTTTTGGCCTCGGACGCGGACTCATTGAGCGGTGCGATTCGGGCTTCGGGCGATTGGGTCGTGGTCCGTCTCCTGCGTGGAGGAGGCAGGCGCATCAAGTTCGGACCGGGCATAGAGGGACGGGCGTACGACCGGGCGAAGAACATCCCGGAGCCCTTCACGCTCGAGGGATTCCGGTGGACGCCCGAGCGCCGCCCAACCCGAGCGGCACTACTCCGCCAGAAGCGGGTGCGCCAGCGGCTCGATCTGGACCTTTCCCCCCAGCGGCCCCTTGCTCGACAGGCGCAGCAACCGCCCTCGGCCCCTCGCGCAGACTCTGTGGGCCGGACCCCGCCCCTCCAGGAGGACTCGTTCACGAATGTCCCGGCCCCACTCCAGAATTCTCGATCGGGGGACCAGCGTGGAGCACGGGATTCCCTACGGACCAGGCCCGCGGTTCGTCCCGATTCAATCCCATCCCCGAGACGGCCCGCAGCTCCGCCCGACACGTCCCAGATGGATCCGAAGTCGCAACTATGAGCACATCGTCCGACGTTGACCATTTTGCGGATCGGGGCATTCCGGACGCCCCGATGACCCTCACCGCCGAGCACCTCACGAAGCGCTACGACAAACGCGCCGTCGTGGACGACGTGAGCCTAAGCGTGGAGCAGGGCGAAATCGTGGGGCTCCTTGGGCCGAATGGGGCCGGAAAGACCACCACGTTCCACATGATTGTGGGCATGACCCGTCCCGACGAGGGCGCGATCTACCTTGAAGACGACGACATCACCCGCCTTCCCATGTACAAGCGGGCGCGTCGGGGAATCGGATACCTGGCGCAGGAGACCTCTGTCTTCCGGGAGCTCACGGTGGAGAACAACTTGCACGCCGTCCTCGAATTTCAGTCAATCGGCGACGAGGAGCGGAAGGCCCGTGTCGAGTCGCTCATCCGCGAGTTCGGCCTGGAGCGCGTTCGGGACTCGAAGGGATATGAGCTCTCCGGCGGAGAGCGTCGCCGCACCGAAATTGCTCGGGCCCTCTCGACGCGTCCCCGCTTCTTCCTGCTCGACGAGCCGTTCGCCGGCGTCGACCCCATCGCGGTTGAGGACATCCAGAGCATCGTCTCGGGGTTGCAGGAGCGGGGCATCGGCGTGCTCATTACAGACCACAACGTGCACGAGACGCTTGCAATTACGGATCGGGCGTACTTACTATACGAAGGGCAGATCTTGAAGCATGGAACCGCAGAGGAACTTGCTGCCGATCCTGAAGTGCGCAAGCGGTACCTTGGGGAAAAATTTTCTCTGGAGCGCTATTAGGTTCAATTTCTTTCGATTGGCCGGTGTCGCTCAGTTCGCGCCCACTCCGAGAGTCTGGGGCCTCTTCGCTCTCTTTCACTTCCAACTCGGCCTGGGAAGCATTGAATTGAGTTCGGAGTCAGGAGCGAGGAATAGAGTCCCCTGAGAGAGGGAGACCGATGGACTTTTTCCGCAGAGCACGAGTCCACGCCGGATCCGGGCGTGCACTACCTACATTTCTACATCTTCTTTAGACAGCGCCGGGTCGTTCAGACGGTGCCCAGTGGGCGCAAGGAGATCCATCGTTTCTGTCACTCACTTCACCAAATCGCATCTCAGCTTATGTGTGGCATTGTGGGGTACATCGGAAATAAGCAGGCGGAGGACATCCTGTTGACGGGCCTGAAGCGACTGGAATATCGCGGGTACGACTCGGCCGGCATCGCGACAGTGGATGGCACGAATCTTCACGTCCGCAAGCAGGAAGGGAAGGTGGATGATCTTCGTGGGAGCCTCAATGGGACGCTAACGGGCACAACAGGCGTCGGGCACACACGCTGGGCCACTCACGGCGCCCCGAACGACACGAACGCCCATCCCCACCTCAGCACGGACGGCTCTTTCGCACTGGTCCATAACGGGATCATCGAGAACCACGGTGCCATCCGGGAGCGGCTCGAGGAGAAGGGGTACACGTTTCGGAGTGAGACCGACACGGAGGTTCTCGTCTACCTCATCGAGGAGGTGCAGCGAGAAGCCGAGCTCTCCCTCCCTGAAGCGGTGCGGCAGGCGCTCACGCAGGTCGTTGGGGCCTACGGGATTGTCGTTGTGTCCCGGGATGATCCGGACCTTCTGCTCGCCGCGCGCAACGGAAGCCCGCTGATCCTGGGGGTCGGGGACGACGAGCACTTCGTCGGGTCCGATGCCGCTCCGCTGGTCGAGCACACGCGGCAGGTGGTGTACCTTGAGGACGGGGAGATGGCGACCATCCACCGATCAGGCTACGAGGTAATGACCATCGACAACGAACCTCTGAAGAAAGAGGTCCACGAGCTCGAATGGTCCCTCGGCGAGATCGAGAAGGGGGGGTACGACCACTTCATGTTGAAGGAAATCATGGAGCAGCCGGAAGCCCTGGAGGATGCCATGCGGGGACGGGTCCGCCCCCAGGACAACCAGATCAAACTCGGGGGACTCCACGACCATTGGGACCAGTTGCGCGACGCCGATCGCGTGATCATTGCGGCGTGTGGCACCTCCTGGCACGCCGCCCTCGTGGGCGAATACCTCATCGAGTCTGCGGCCCGCGTGCCCGTGGAGGTCGAGTACGCGAGCGAATTCCGGTACCGCGATCCGATTCTTCGGGACGGCGACGTGGTGCTGGTCATCTCCCAGAGCGGGGAAACGGCGGACACCCTGGCGGCGGTGCGGGAGGCGCATAGTCAGAACGTCCCGTGCTTTGGAATCTGTAACGTGGTCGGGTCCACCATTGCCCGGGAAACGGATGTGGGCGTGTACCTCCACGCCGGGCCCGAGATCGGGGTCGCTTCCACGAAGGCCTTTACGGCGCAGGTCACTGTGCTGTCGATGATTGCCCTTAAGCTGTCGAAGGGACGCACGCTGTCGAAGGCTGAGTTGGCCGACAACATCAATGCCCTGGCCGGCGTCCCCGACCAGGTGCGCCGCGTACTGGACGCGAGCAACGGGGCCCTCGAATCGATGGCGCACACCTACCGCTACGCCTCCAACTTCCTCTACCTGGGCCGCGGCTACAACTTCCCCGTGGCGCTGGAGGGGGCGCTCAAGCTCAAGGAGATCTCCTACATCCACGCCGAGGGCTACCCGGC
>NZ_JBDGQQ010000077.1:0-7244 GCF_042218895.1 Salinibacter sp.
GGCGGGACAAGGACTACGACGTGGAGGACGACCACCCGTTCGGCCACGACCGTCCGGCCGATCCGGTGCGCTTCAACGACAAATTGTTTGCGACCTACCGGGCCCTCACTGCTCTACGCCGGAACCACGAGGCCCTGCGCCGGGGGGCCTTCGGGGTTGTGCAGGCCGACGACGAGCGCGACATGATCACCTACGCCCGCACCCACAAGGCCGATACCGTGCTCGTCGCCCTCAACCGGAGCGCCGAGGCCCACAGCGCCCGCGTCCCCCTCCCCGACTCGCTGCGGCACACCTACGAGATACTTCGATCAGTTCCCGAGGGTGCCCCAGGGCGGGTGCAGCAGGATGGCTCAGCGCTGCTCCTGGAGGTGCCGGGGCACGCTGGTCTGGTGCTCCGTCCCGACTGAACGTAGACCCGCCTCCGAGACCGCTGGGACGGTGGCGAGTCCTGGACCTCGTTGATCGTCGCGGGCGGGGCGCTCCCCGTGCGTAGGGGGCAGCGTCTACGAGCCGGCGCGGAGGAGGCGGTACCCGTAGGCGTCGAGCGTCAGCGAATCGCCCTCCACGGTCTGCTCCGTCATCGCGTTGGTCAACGACGTCCCCGAGTAGGCGTCTGGCAGAGAGATCGTCTTCGGGGTGTCCCGAACATTGACGGCGACGACGAGGGTCTCCGCGTCCGTCGAGCGTTCGTACACCAGCACGTCCTCCGCCTTTGGAGTGTGGATGGTCAGGGTGCCTTCCCGTAGGACAGGGCTGTCGCGGTACAGATTTAGATAGTCCCGATAGAAGGCCCTAATCTCGGCATCCTGGTCCCAATTGTACGGTGTGCGGGCGAAGAAGGAGACCGAGTCCGTAACGCCCAGCTCTTGTCCGTTGTAAACGAGCGGTGCGCCGGGCATGCTCGTGGCCAGCACGAACGCGGCTTTCGACCCTTCCATGCCATCAAAGAGTGCCGGGGGTGGGGCATCCCACATCGTCTCGTCGTGGTTGGTAGTAAAGCGGAGCCGCTTGGCGGCCCCCGGCAGGTTGGCAAGCGTGGTGTCGACCTGCGTGGCGAGGGTCCGCACCGGTGCATCCTCCTCCCACACCCGCTTCAGGGCCCCGTAGAAGGGCCAGGCGTAGGTCTGGTCGAAGCCAACCTTGTGCATCTCCGGCTCCGCCGCCTCCGCCAGCATCAGCACCTCCTTGTGCGTCTCCACCGAGTCGATGGCGTTCTCCCAGAAGTCGAGGGGCACGGCGTGGGCCACGTCGCAGCGGTACCCGTCCACGTCAAATTCGCGGACCCAATACTGCATGACGTCGATCATTTTCTGCCGCGTCTTCGAGGACGCGTAGTCGAGCTCCACCACGTCCGTCCAGTTGGTCGTGTCCCCGTTCAGCACCGGAACCGTAAAGCCATTGATGGGGCCGTCGCTGTACATGTCCGGGTGCTTTTCCAGCCACGGGTGGTCCCAGGCCGTGTGATTGGCTACGAGGTCGAGGATGATGTGCATCCCGCGCGCATGCACGGAGTCGACGAGCGCTCGGAAATCCTCCTTCGTTCCGTAATCTGAATTCACGGCGTAGTAGTCCCGAATCGAGTATGGGGACCCGAGTGGGCCGATGTCGTCCTTGCGGCGCTTTTTCCCAATCGGGTGGATAGGCATGAGCCACAGTGTGGTCACCCCCATCCGCTGAATCTCGTCGAGCCGCCCGATGAGGCCCTGAAAGGTTCCCTCTTTGGACGCGTCGGGGACGAACACCTCGTAGACGACAGCATCCTGCACCCAGGCCGGCTCGCCCACCCCGTCGATCGCCTGCGGGTTGGCGTCGGGCTCGCCCGACGGCCCGCATCCGATGAGGCCACCGAGTACGAGGATGGCGCTAAGCACAAGCAGGGAACGACGACGTGTCATAGCAGGCAAGAAAAGCTAGGCATAGAGGAGAATGCAAGAGAGCGACGTCTCTGAGCGCAAGACAAGAACAGTATAGGAAAGGCCGTAAACTTCCCCAAAGAGCAGACACACGCTGAGGCTCCCTCCCCGAAGAGAGGAGCGCTACCGCCTCGGGTCCTCAAGGTCGACTGGAGAGGAAGAAGGATAGAGAGTACGGGAGGACAGCGGTGGGCCCCTCTTCCCGAAGAAGGCCTGCTTGAGGACGCGAAGGCCCTGATCGGTCTGTCCCGCTTTCCGGACGAGGCCATCACGTACGTAGTGACGGCACGGGGACGGGCGTCGGAGGAACGGAAATTCGACGAATCTGGGAGGATTCGGGAGCCGTGGCGCCGAAGAAGGCACGAGTGGGGCCGGGGAGCGGTTGCTGTCGTCCCGAATCCCGTGTAGATTCCTACAAAGCACCCCGTCGGCGTTTTTCAAGCAATCGGAGTACCGTTCAATGAGCGATCCAGGAATTCAAGCGCTAAGCAGGGCAGCAAGCGACGAGCAGGCGGCCTGTCCAGTGACCCTAATCGTAAGTGGAACCCTGGTTACCGGCCACCTGGTTGGCAGGGCCACCTTCGAGGCCGACACGTCTCGGATGCTGGAGATGGCCCAGGAGCAGGCCGGGTCCGAGGATGGAGCCGTCAACGCCATGAGCGGCCTCATCTCGTCCATGGTCGAGGAGGTTGGGAAGCACGGCGACACCGGCGAGTTCGTGCACGTATCCGTCCAGGAGGTTATGACCGGGGCCGAGGCCATCCACCTCGGGGGCTCGGTCTTCCGGTTCCGGGCGGACGAAATTGAGGGCTACACGATTGGGACCGTGGAGACGAAAGAAGCGTAGTCGCGGGAGCAAGCGGGATTACTCGTTTGGGGCAGTGTAGAGGGCGTCCAGGTCGGCGGCGGCCAGGTCCCGGAACAGGTCGGCGAGGGTGCCGGTCACCTGGCCCAGGTACGCGTCGCCCTTCTCCGCGCTGGCCGAAGACGGATCGCCGACCCCCGTATCGTCGGTCACACGGGGCCACTCCCGCTCGGCCCAGGCCCACTCCTCGCGCAGTGCTTCGATCTGGAAGACCTGGGCCCGGCCCTCCCCCGCCTCGTCGAGGGGCCGTACGAGCTCCGGGGCTACCCGAAGCATGACGCTCGTCTCCATCTCGCCGGCGTGATCGCCCGGCTCGTCGAAATACTCCGTCTGGTCACCAATCTCGAACCAGCGGGCGGCACAAAGGAAGATGTCATCGAGGTCGTTCTGGACCTCGCGGATGAGCGGGGCAAAGGCGTTGCCGCCGTGTCCGTTGAGCACCACGATCTTCCGAAGCCCTTGCCGCGTCAGCGACGCGGCAACGTCGCGAAGGACGGCGGCCTGCGTGCTCGCGTGCATGTTGATGACGCCCGTGAGGTCGAGATGGCCTGTGTTGACCCCGAACGGCACGGTGGGGAGCACGAGAGGACGGGCTCCGGCCTCCCAGGCTCGGCGGGCCGCCTCGGCCGCGATGTAGTCGCACTGCATGGTGTCGGTCGCGTAGGGGAGGTGGTAGTTGTGAGCCTCTGTAGAGCCCCACGGCAGCACCGCCACCTCGTAGTCTGTCTCGCGGACCGTTTTCCAATTGGTTTCGGCGAGAATGTAGGGACGCTGGGCCATGGGCAGGGCACTCGGCAATTCGCAGGGAATCAGAGGCTCTAGAGTGGTCGCGTTCGGCACCAGAAGGAAAAAGCACGGGGACAGGCCGAACGCGACCGGCCTTGACGCGCTCTTGTCGAGCACGCCCCTCGGACTCCTCGCCGGCCGGCTTCCGCACAGGCGACACGTCCGGGCAGCCGCGCGTTCGGGCGGGCTCAAGGCCGGGTGAAAGCAAGGCGTTCACGGGGGATCGAGGCCGCGGCCTGAGCCCGAGACAGCATAAGGACCGAGGCCCGCATCAGGGGGGAGGAAGCAGAGCTCGACGATGCGCTGCATCGCCTGCGGCGCGTTCCTAAGGGATTTCTTCCTGTCGACCGAGTCCTCCTGTTGATCGGGACGCAGATAGCACCTCGCACCGCCTCCTATGCCTCGCGGTCTCACGTGAGAAAACCGGGAGAGCCCCTTCGAATTCGTGTCTCAGGCTTCGAGCGGCCTCGACGAGCTGCAAGCCGGTCCTTCTCTCGGCCGGTCATGTCCACTACGGGCGTTGAGCGGGACCCGAGTTTCGCCCCCACCAACTCTCGCTCCCCTCTTCCGATCCACCGTTTAAGCTGGCTCTGAGTCTCTAGGGATCGCCATAGGTGATGGTGACAGTGCGGTCCTTGTATTCGATCTTCACCCCGTCCTCCGTGCGGCTCACCGTGGCCACCGAGCGATCAAGATCGGGATCTTGGCGCTTGAGGTAGGCCCGAACGGTTTCCTCGGCCACGGCCACGTGCTCGGGATCGCCACCCAGCTTCTCGACGTCCTCCGCCGCGTCGAACAGCAAGGGGGCAAGCTGTGCAATTGAGGTCGCCGCGATGAACTCTGGGCTGGGACCTTCCATTTCTTCCATGGTGGGTAGAGAGGCGTTTGTCGAGCGAATAACGGTGAGCAGTGGAGAAGAGGGGGTTCCGTCGGTTCCGGGAGAACCATTCATGCGCGCCGCCTTGAATTGAGGACACGCCACGATGTTTTGGCGAGGGCAAGAAGGCGGTAGAGTAGGTTTTCCCAAACGCCCTTGGCACGAGACCAGAGATCCTTCCTCCCTCATTGCGTTACTCGCTGAAATTAAGCGTACCCCGGGCAATTCTGTTGTGCTGAGAACAGAGCTCGGTCGGAGACATCTGCTCCGATCTCGTCCCGGAACGGGTTTTTCTATGCGTACCGAGAAGGCACCGTCCACCCCCGCAACTGGGGGGCATTTTTGCTGGAACTGGGAAAGGTCCCTGGGACAGCGCTACACGGTGATGTCGGCAAGTTGAGCCACCACTTCTTCTCGCCTGTCTTGGAGGAAGGGCGGAAGCTTCAGCTCGGTACCGAGTTCGCCGGCCGGTTCGTCGTGGAGAAAGCCCGGGTTGTCTGTCGCGATCTCGATGTTGACCCCGTTTGGCTCCCGGAAGTAGATGGAGTGGAAGTAGTTGCGGTCTTTCATCGTCGTGGGCGAATGGCCGGCGTCGCGCAGCCGCTGCCGGACGGCCATCTGGTGCTCGTCGTCCGATGCCCGGAGCGCCACGTGGTGAACCGTGCCGTATCCCCACTGCCCCTCGTGCATGTTGGGCTCGTTGTAAAGGTCGATGAACTGGGCGTGCTCGGGGCCGGGCACGCGGAACCGGGTCCAGTCGCCGTCCTGAGGGGTGGGCTTGTGGTCAACCTGCTCGTAGCCGAGCAGCCCAAGGACATCCGCCGTGAGTTGGGCGTTGTCGGGGTGAATGGTGACGCCGTGGAAGCCACGCAGGGCGTACTCGGCTGGTACAGGCCCGTCCGCCCACGGATCGATGTCGGACGTGCCGGTGATCAACTCAAGCGGCTGATCATCGTGGTCTTGGAACTGGATAACCGTGCGCCCGAAGCGCTCGGTGGGGGGATACAGCGTCGCCTCGTCGGCCTCGTCGAGCCGGTCTACCCAGTAGTCAACCGCGCCCTCCGGAATCGTGAAGGCCGTGGCCGTGGCCTGCCCACGTCCCACCTGGCCCTTCTGAATGCTATGGTGGGGCTTGAAGGTGAGGACGGTGCCGGGAGTGCCCGTCTCGTCGGCGTAGTAGAAATGGTACATCGTGGGCCCCTGGAAGGCCTCCGAGGGATTGTTGAACAGAACGGTCTGCTTGACGAGCCGCAACCCGAGGACGCCGGTGTAGAAGTCGAGGTTTTCCTGCGGATCGTGAGCGTAGGCGGTCACGTGGTGGATGCCAGAGACAGGATCGCTCATGGGTTGGAGAGGGTCTGTTGAGAGATGATGAGCCAGGGCGTGCAGCCGGGGCCGATGGGGCAGGGCGACCCCGAAGCCTGTACGCCACAGTGGAACCAAGATAGGAAATATCGTGGAGGAATTCCCACCGGCGCCGACTTCCCCCACGAGGCGGCCGCACGTTTAGATTAGAGAACTGAAGATCCTTCTGCCTCCGATCCACAGAGGTCGCCCAGGAGGCACGAAAAGAGGGGACACCGAGGGGGGCTCCAGGCGAAGGCGAAATCAGTCTGACGGCGTTGAGGCGCGGCTGTCCGTAAACGCAGTGTTGCGTAGGGGACGCTTCGGACGGACAGAAATGCATCGCTCGGTCTCTTCGGTAGGGGGCAGGTCCCGTCTCCATCGCTCACTGGGGGCAGAGGTCCGGTAGCGACGAATGCCCTTCGTCGATGACCAATCGGACTGCGGGTCGAAGTGGGTCCAGATCGTGCGCGACACGTCGCGATGAGCTGAAATCCGGCATTGTCCGCCGCCCAACTCGTGTCGGCCTGATTGTTGGCGATGACACTGTGGCGCAGGGGCCGTGCGGGGCATTCCCGAGGACAACCTTGGACCGAGACTGGTCCACAACTCCCTGCTCGGAGGCCATCTGCACGGTCGCAGGGATTTGAGACAACGCCGCATCGTCGCAGCAAGTGCGCGGGGGGAGCCGATACATCTCCGCGCTCCCCGCCGGACCAACAGCGCGTCCCAGTGGCCCCTTGATGGGAACGAGAAATGCCCCGCTCCGGACCGATGTTCAGAGCGAGGCAGTGGGGAATGAGCGCCGGACTCTCCTCACGCGGGAACGTGAGGCTCCGAGCGGGGTCTCGTCTGTTCGGGCTGCTCCGCCGGGGCAAAATCGCCGTCCCGTAGCGGGCTGCGCCTGCACTGCTGGCAGCGAATGTATCCGTCAAGAATCCGGATCGTCCACGTCGTGCGCTCGTCGCAGTGCGGGCAGTCCCCCGCGTGTTCGAGAACGTGGGAGGTCGGCGTGAGACGAAGCCACGCATCGCGCAGGCGCCGTAGAAATTCCATGAGCGTTCTGTGTGGTTGTGGAGAGAATCCGTTCGAAACGACGACCGGGCCTGTCTGCTCCCGAATCGTCGGGGGCTTCAATCCCGGATGCCACGCCGCGTTCGCCCGCAAGCGCTTTCGGTTGCGGGAGTTTAACACCAAACGGAGGCTCGGCGAAGGCCAGGTAACCGAACTGTGACCGAAAGCGCTTCGGCCGCCGAGAAGCTCTGCGTCTCGTGGCGTTCCAGGCCTGGTTTGCGCAACGCGGGAGGGTGTCTCGGCCCAGGGGTCGCTCCTCTCTCTGGGGGCGTGCCCCGGAACGACCGGACCCGTGTGCCCAAGTGCGCCGTACGTGCCAAACCGTAGCGGAGGCTACGAGCCGAGATAATTGTGGACCAGCTTCACGGTCATCGATCCCTCCCCC
>NZ_JBDGQQ010000078.1:0-4173 GCF_042218895.1 Salinibacter sp.
CAGACAATTGCACGGTTACTTCGCAGAAGCCGTGGGTTGCTCTTTCTCCTTCGTCTTCGTCTTGATCATGGCAACCGTGCGATTGCTGCGCTTGAACGTCTTCCGTGCCACCCGCTGCACGTCGTCCACCGTGACAGCTTCAATCTCATTCAGGTCTCGGAAGATGTTGCGCCAGTCTCCCGTCAAGGTCTGCTTCTGCGCGAACTGGACGGCAAGTCCGAGATTCGAATCGAGCTGACCGATGAGATTGTCCCGGGCCTGGGTTTTGGCTCGTTCCAACTCCTCGGCCGAGATTCCCTTCTTTGCAATCTGGTTCAGCTCGTCGTAAATGGCGTGTTCGACGCTGTCCGGCGAGACGCCCCGGCTCGGGAATCCGAGGATGACAAAGAGATTTTCGTACTTGCTTCCGGGAAAGCTTGGGACGGCTTGCACTTGAGACATCTTCTCCTGCTCCACGAGGCGCTCGTATAGCCGGCTCGTACGACCTCCCGTAAGGACATTCGAGAGGATGTCGTACACGGGAGCATTTTTGCTGTGCATGCTTCCTCGGTGATAGCCAACAAAGAGCGCCGGCCTGCTTTGCTCGCGGATGATGACCCGGCGTTCGCCCTGCTGCTTCGGCTCGTCGGTAACCACTGGAAGCGGGTCTTTCCCTTCCGGGAGTCGACCAAAGTATTTCTTCGCGAGCTCTTTCATGCGACTTGGCTCCACGTCCCCGGCGATGCCAATCGTGAGGTTGCTCGCGTTGTAGTATTTGTCAAAGAACTGTCGGGCATCGGTCCGCGAGAGGTTTCGGATCTCCGACATGTACCCGATTGTCGGGGTGCCGTATGGATGAGCCTTAAAGGCCGTCGTGATGAACGACTCAAAGAGACGGCCCACTGGGTTCGATTCCCTCGAACGCCGTTCCTCCATGACGACGTCCCGCTCCGTGTAGAACTCGCGAAGCACCGGGTTCATGAAGCGGTCCGACTCCAGGGCGAAGAAGAGCTTGGCCTTGTTGGCAGGCAGACTATACCGGTAGACCGTCTGGTCCCGAGAGGTGTACGCGTTAAGGTTGGTCGCTCCGTTGCGCTCGAGAATGTTTTTGAACTCGCCCTCTTTGAGATACGATTCGGCCTTCTTCTGAGCCGCCTCGAACGTTTTTTGGAGCTTTGCGATGCGGGCGGAGTCGGCCTGCGGGCCCTTCGCTTTCTCGCGACGCAGCTTCTGGTAGATGTTTTCCTGCCGCCGCAGGGCTTGCATCTCCTTCTCGATGTTCTTGGTACCAATGGTGGTCGTGCCCTTGAAGGCCATGTGTTCGAACATGTGCGCAATCCCGGACTTCCCTTCCGGCTCGTTCACCGACCCGACGTCGACGTACGTCGCAAACGACGCGACCGGGGCGTCGTGGCGCTCTACGATGACGAAGTCGAGCCCATTGTCGAGCGTGAAGGTCGTGGTCTTCTTCTCAAACTTCTGGAGCAGATCCTGTCCCTGAACGGAGGGCACAGCACACAAGGCAAGCAGGAGCAGGGCCCCTAGCATACTGCACACGGGTGCTTTGCGCAGGCGGCGTATAGACGTAGTCATGAAGACGTTTGGCTTGTTCGGAGAATGTGTGCGGATTGGAAGGACAGAATTGGCTATAGTAACGAGAGACATCCGCGCGTATGTTACAGCAGGCATGGAGTCGCGAAGCCTTTCTCAACAACTTCACGTTTGGGATCGCCGTCATCATGGCGAACGAAGCCACGCTGGGCCACGTAGGAAAAGATGCACTTTTGTAATTAGTGTTTTCCAGTCGATGCGATTCATTAACCAGCCCGACGCGAAGGATGACGACGCGTGGTGGGACCGTTTCAAAGAATTGCTCGACGACCAGAACGATTGGCCGGCCCAGTACACCTTTAAGTTTATTGCCCCAGCGGCTCACCTCGACGAGTTGAAGGAAGTGTTTGGCGAGCACCCCGTTCAGGTCCGAGAGTCCAGCAAAGGAAACTACAAGAGCGTGACGGCTCACGTTCGCATGTCGTCGAGCGACGAGGTCATTGAAGTCTACGAGAGAGCCTCCAGTGTTGAGGACGTCATTGCTCTTTAACGTATTTCGTATTGCGTACTTCGTACCGCGTATTTCATGTGGCCCCTACACAACACGCACTACGCAATACGCACCACAGCGGCAGCCCTTCTTGAACTTGCCCCCGCCGTCCCACGGTTGCCGATGCGTAATCTCTTCGCGTTCCTTCTCTGCCTCCTGGTCGTCCAGACCGGCTGCTCGCAGGATCTGACGTGGCAGGCCGTCGAGCACATGATTGCGGCCGACTACCCGAATGTGCCGTCGATCCCCACCGACTCGCTCGCCGAGCGGCTGGCGGAGGACACGCGTCCGCACCCCCTCCTGCTCGATGCCCGTTCCTCCGAGGAGTATGCGGTGAGCCACCTGCGGGGGGCGCGGCGCGTAGCTCCCAGTGCCGAGGCCTACCCGGCCCTCGATACGCTCGCGTCAGGCCGGCCCATCGTCGTTTACTGCTCGGTCGGGTATCGGTCCGCGGGCGTCGCGCAGACGCTTCGGGACCAGGGCTTTACGAACGTCGCCAACCTGAAGGGCTCCATCTTTCGCTGGGCCAACGAGGGACGACCCGTATACCGGGCTGGACAGCGCGTTGAAGGAGTCCATCCCTACAACGCGTCGTGGGGCACGCTGCTCACAGATTCCCTCCACGCCTACCAGCCGACGCCCCCTTCTCAATGAGATCGACCTTCAGGGATTCGATCCGTTCCCGTCCTGTTCGGGGTCCTGGGGCGTGGGACGCAGGACGCCGTGCTCGTCTCGCCGCAGCGGATGCTCGTGCTCCGGGAGGGGGGCGCCGGGGGCCTCCTCCATTGTCACGCCGTATTTCCAGTCCGGTGGGCAGATGGCAATGTAGCGGGCGTACCCGCCGGTGCCGCCCTTCGGCTTGGCGAAGCCGATGGCGACGAGCGCGCCCTGCTCCGGCACCTTGTCCAGGTTCGTGACCCCCTCGGCCTGCGCGTAGTTGTTGTTCAGGATCCAGTCCTCGGTGATGAGGCCGGCGGTGGTGTCGGTGTCGAGGGGCTCGTGGCCGTGGAAAAGAATGTCGCGCTTCTCGTGCAGGTACTTGGCGGTCTCCAGGGCCACGCCGGGAAACGGCTTCTTGTTATAGCGGTCCGGATTCGTTTTCCACTTCTCGTGCCAGTCGGACCGAAACATGACCACGGATCCCTCCGGCACGGGGCCGTATTTCTCTTCCCACGCTTTCACGTCTTCCACCTTGGCGTGGTAGCCCGGCTGCTTGGCCACCTTCTCGTGGATGTCTACCACAACCAGCGGCCGCACCGCGTAGGTGGGCGGGAGGTCGCTAATCGTGGCCCCGTATTCGTTCCAGTGGGCCGGCGGGTCGAGCTGGGTGCCGTACTGGTCGGTGGGCAGGACGTACGAGGAGGCGATGAATCCGTGCGCCTCGTAGGTGTAGGTGTCGCCCTTCTTTACGTAGCCCGGGATCGGTTTCCCAGCTTTTGCTGCCCGGAATTCGGCGTTGTCGAACCCGGGCCAGACGGGACTCGTGGGGCTGAAGGCGAACGTGAGGTCGACGTACTTCGCCCCCTTCAGGTGATTCTGGTACATGGTCCACAGCCCGTGGTCCTCGGGCTGGGCCTGAACAGACGCGACGAGAAACAGACTCAAAAGAACGAGGCACGCTCGGCGCATGGACTTGTCTGAAGGTTTTGTGGAGAGCGACGAACGTGCCTAAACTTAGATTCAAGGATGGGAAACCTCAATCGTCGCCGACGCCGGTCGGCTGAGCGAGGCCCATCGGCCCGTCTCGCGTTCGAGGTGCCGGACCGAGGGACCGAGGCCGAGTGCCCCTCCCTGCTGCCGGATCGATTTCGAGTGGCATTCTCCACCAGTGGGCAGCCAGGAACGATTCCCCTGGCATCCTCCTGATCGACGAGCCCCTCTCCAGGGGCGCCACGCGTATGCGGCAGGTGACCGAGCGGTTGGCCCGCCCCGATGACCTGGTCGTGTTTTCGAGGCATCGGGGTGCACCTCAGGACTACCAGATCCCTTCCGTTCAGCGGCACTTCACCCGCCCTCTCGTCAACGAAGCAGGCGTCGGCCGAGGACCCGGCCTGAAATTCCGTTCGTCGTCCTCAAAGGAGAATCGGTCGACA
>NZ_JBDGQQ010000079.1:0-5062 GCF_042218895.1 Salinibacter sp.
CTGATCGGGCAATACTTTGAAACGCGTCAGTTTTCCTTTTATCTCTGGCTCATGGTGGGGGTGAATCTGTCCTATACGTACACGAGGACTGTGAAGGATCCACAAGCGTCGTCCTGACGCTGTTAACCCCTCCGCACCGTTCTGGTCACGTTCTGCCGCGCACGCGATGCGCATCCTAAACGCCGGGCACCACTATCACGTCCAGGGCGGCTCGGACCGGTGCATGCTCCGGCTCGGCGAGCTGTTGGAGGCTCAGGGTCACACGGTCGTCCCCTTCGCGTCCCAGCATCCGGACAATCGCCCGTCGAGGTGGGACGGCTACTTCCCCACGGGCGTCGATACGCGGGATCCGTCGCTGAGTGATGCGGCGCACTTCGTGTACTCGCCGGAGGCGCGTCGGCAAATGGCGCGGCTCCTCAAGGACGGCGGGCCGTTCGACCTGGCCCTCCTGCACATCTATTACGGCCAGCTCACCGCGTCCATCCTCAAGCCGCTCGATGAGGCCGGCGTTCCCATCGTGCAGACCCTGCACGAGTATAAGCTGACGTGCCCGGTCCACTCTCATCTGTCGCAGGGGGAGATCTGTGAGGCGTGCGCGGGCCACGCGTTCTGGCGGGCCCTGCCGCGGCGGTGCAACGAAGGATCCCTCGCCCGCACGGCCCTGAGCGTTCTGGAGGCGTCGGTCTCCCGGGCGCTCGGGGATGCTCATCGCATCGATCACTTCATTGCGGTGAGCGATTTTCTGCGCGACAAGATGATCGAGCACGACGTGGCCGGCCCGGACGACATCACGACGGTCCACAATTTCGTCGATCCGGACCGCTTTGAGCCATCCACTCAAGAGGGGAAGCACGTCCTGTACTTCGGGCGCATTGCACCGGAGAAGGGCCTCCGCACGCTGATTGACGCGGTGGCGCCCCTCACCGACCTGCCGGTACGGATTGCCGGGACGGGTGAGCAGCGGGAGGCGCTGGAGGCGGAAGTAGCGCGTCGCGGCCTCGATCACATCGAATTCGTAGGGTTCCAGAACGGAGAGGAGCTGTGGGACCTGGTTCGACGGAGCATCTGCACAGTATTGCCGTCTGAGGTGTACGAGAACTGCCCGATGGCCGTGCTGGAGTCGCTTGCGTGTGCACGACCCGTCATTGGGGCCGACATTGGTGGCATTCCGGAGCTCATCGACGATTCAGTGGACGGACGGCTGTTTCCGTCCGGCGACGTGGAGGCCCTCCGCGAGGCCCTGGTGTGGATGCAGACGCACCGCGGCGAAGCAGTGGCGATGGGACGGCAGGGGCGGAAGAAGGTCGAAGAACACTTTTCGCCGGAACACCACTACCGGCAGGTGCAGGACGTGTACTCTGAGGTTGTTTGAACTGCCCCCTGGTCGTGCCCTCGACGATGATTGCCCAGCTCGACGCCGATTACGTTCGGGCCCGCCCGACGAAAGCGCTCTCACGGCTCGTCAGCTACGCACTGTTCGAGGGGCGGCCGGTCACGACGCGGGGGCGGTGGATTAATCCCCTCGTGTTCGCCCAGCTCGCCGTGGCCAAGAAGATGCCGTCGTTCAAGTCCGTGCACCGGCCGATCTTCATCGTCGGCACCGGGCGGAGCGGGACGACGATTCTCGGAAAGGTCCTGTCGCTGCACCGGGACGTCGGGTTTCTGAACGAGCCGAAGGCGCTCTGGCACGCCATCCATCCCCACGAGGACGTTATTGGGAGTTACGACCGGGGGCCGGCCGCCTATCGGCTCGGCGCCAACGATGCCCACGGGGACGTCGTCCGCCGTGCGCACCGGCTGTTCGGGGCGTACCTGACCGTTGTCGGCGCGTCGCGGGTGCTCGACAAGTACCCGGAACTCGTCTTTCGCGTCCCGTTCGTCCGGTCCATCTTTCCGGACGCACAATTCCTGTTCGTCGTGCGCAACGGCTGGGACACGATTCGTTCCATCGACGCGTGGTCGGAGCGGCACGGGACGGAGAGCGACGGGGAGCAGCACGACTGGTGGGGCGTGGACGACCGCAAGTGGCGCCTCCTCGTGGAGCAGGTGGCCCCGACCCATCCCTCACTCCCAGAGCGTCCGGGTCCACTGCTCGGTCTCGACCGCCACACGGACCGGGCGGCGCTGGAGTGGGCCCTTGCGATGCAGGAAGGCCTACGGTACGAAGAGCAATATCCGGATGCCGTCACACGCGTCCGGTACGACGACCTCGTGTCGGCGCCCCGGGAGACCGTTCGGCGCTTGTTCGAGCGGTGCCACCTTTCGGAAGACGACACCGCCCTCTCATACGCGCAGCGAGCGATTCGCGCCGCGCCGGACACGAAAGCCGTCGACCTCGATCACCGCGTCGCTCCCCTCTTCCACGAAACGATGACGGCGCTCGGGTACGCGTGAGCGACAGCCGTCCGTTTCGGGGAGGAGAACAGATGCCCAAAATGCTCCGATGCAACGCACACACCCCCACTTCGGATGGCACACGTCTCCGACGACCGGCGCTCTATTTTTGTCGTGGGCAGCAGCCGGAGCGGGACGACGATGATGGGACGCATCCTGCATCGGCACCCCACGGTGCACACGTTCCATGAGCTCCACTTCTTCGAGGAGATGTGGAGCCCGGGGACGGACACGTTTACCGACCGGGCCGAGGCCGTTGACGTTGCTGCCCGGCTGCTCCACCTGCAGAGAGACGCGGGATACCTGTCGCACGACGACGATTCCTCGGACCACCGGGCGGACGCAGAGGCGCTGATCGAAAATGGCCCGCCGGTCCCCGACGGAGGTCCGCTCGACGTGTACCGGACCGTTCTCTTCCGGGAGGCAGCAGAACATGGGGCGCAGGTGCCCTGTGAACAGACGCCCCGCAACATTTTCTACCTGGAGACGATCCTGAGGCGCTTTCCGGGGGCACGAGTCCTCCACATGGTGCGCGATCCGCGCGACGTCCTGCTTTCCCAGAAGCGAAAGTGGAAGCGACACTTCCTGGGCGCCTCCAACATCCCGCTCACGGAGGCCTTCCGGTCCTGGGTCAACTACCACCCCCTTACGATCGGCCAGCTCTGGCGAGCCTCCGTGCAGGCCGTGGAGCCCTTTCGCGATCATCCCCGTGTCCGGACCGTGGCGTTCGAGGAGGTGCTCGACGCACCCACGGCCACCGTCCGGGAGATCTGTGAGTTCGTCGAGATTCCCTTCCATGAGCAGATGCTCTCCGTCCGTCAGATCGGCTCCTCGAACCAGGAGGATTGTCCGAACCAGCGCGGCATCGATCCGTCCCGCTCCGGGAACTGGCGCGAGAGCATCCTTTCGGACACGGAGGTGTTTCTGTGTCAGTCGGTCGCCGCTGATCCCATGGAAACGTACGCCTACGAGCCCGCCAACGTCTGCCCAAACCCGGTTGTGCTCGTCCTGAGTGCGCTCCTCTTCCCGGTGAAGCTCGGAGCCGCACTGCTTCTGAACCTGCAGCGCATGGACAACATCTGGGACGCGCTGCGTCGCCGCTTCCGGTGACCGACGGTTCCCTCCGCCGCTTCGTGGCAAGGGGTGGGGCGGGACATTCCCCAGGATGTGCCACGGAGTCCGTCACTTCTCTCGTGGCGAGCGGCCCCCGGACCGGATCATGGACACCTTCTTGAGCACGTCGAACCAGAAGGGGGCGCCCAGGGAGATGGCGATCGTGGTGAGGAGGAGCCCGACGACCTTGGAGAGCCAGAATGCCATTGGGTCCTCCGGGCCGTCCTCCTCGAACGCTGCCGACTCCTGCCACCCGATGGGGAGCCCCAGTTCTCTGTAGGTGCCGATGTACTTCTGAGTCGAGTCTGCCAGCGCGCCGAGGGACGCAGCGGTATCGGGCACGCCCCGCGCTGCGACCCGCTGCGACTGCTGCACGGCCGCCTGGCGCAGCGCATCGTTCGTCGACAGCTGCCGGGCCATGTGCAGCGTATCGGCGTTCGCCCCGACGGCGATGATGGCCGCGATTGCCACGACTGCCCGCTGGGTGTGCTTCTTGTACCAGCTCGCGACGCGGTCCATGCTGTGGTCGTACCAGGTCTTCAGGGCGCTCCGGAACTGGTCGAGGTCCTCGCCCGCTTCGCGAAGGAGGGAGCGGAGGGTTGCTCGCAGGGGGTGGTCCTCCGAGAGCTCCCGCATGCCGTTCCGGATCGACTCGATGGTCCGGCTCTCGTCGCTCTCCTCATCGGACGTGGGGTCGAGGACGTCCAGCAGAGCGGTGGAAAAGATCTCCGGGGGAATGTACGAGGGCTTCCGAGGGCCTTCGGCCAGTCCTCGGACGAGAGGGTGGTCGTAGAGCTTCTTCGTGAGGCTCTCGTCGTCGAGGGCGGAGAGGTCTGCCTTCCCCTCGATTCCTCCAACCCACTCCACCGCTCCCCACGAGTTCTCCGCGTCGAATTTTCCGTCCAGCAGCTTCCGAAGACCAGTGAGGAGCGTGTGGGCCCGCTTTTCGAAGTACTGGGCAATGAGCTCCTTCGCTGCGGTGCAGATGAGGCTTAGAAACACGTAAATTCCAACAAGCCCCAGGACGACATCAAAGATCTTGAAGGACATGGCTGGCGTGTGCGACGTGTCTGGGCACTCCTCCAAATAGGGCTCTTTATTTTCTGAGCCCGTACTCGTCCAGGCTGGCCTCAATCCGGCTCATAATGTTCTTCACGATCGGGTCCCGGGCAAAGACATTGCCGAGAAACTTAAAGAATCCCGGCTTCCACCATCCTCCTGCGTGCTGGTCGACCAAGCTGTTCATGACCCGCTTGGTGCGGTCCTCGATCCTTGTCTCCAGTCTCTCAAGCTCCCAGTCGCTCATCCCGAGCACATCCCAGTCTAGCGGAAATTCTTCCGGTTCCACATCCTCCACCAGCGGAATGATGGGCACGATGGCGTCTCCGTTGCGGTCAACGGCGAGGTCGTCCAGTTCCTCGGCGCTGTAGTGGCTGAACACCGGATTGTCTGCGCATTCGTCTCGGGGGAGACCAAAGTGCCTGCGCAGAAACTGCTGGCAGTTGCGGCGGCCCTGCTGGAAGTCGTGCATCCGAAACTTCTTCTTCAGGAACCC
>NZ_JBDGQQ010000008.1:0-2218 GCF_042218895.1 Salinibacter sp.
CGGACTTCATGCCGGAGCCGGCGACGATGGTGGCGGCCTGCTTATTCCAGACGTCCAGCATCTGCACGGCGCCGGGCGTCATGGAGCCGACTCCACCAATGCGTGCGCCCCGGGGCCGCATGACATGGGCGCAGAAGCCATAGCCCCCCTCGGAGGCAAGAATCTTGGCCTGGCGGGTCAGCTCCGCCTGGATCTCGTCCATCGAGTCCTGGTCGTAGCCCTGAAACCCCGATACGAAGCAGTTTATCAAAGTTGCCTTGCCGAGGCCAGTCCCGGCATTCGCAAAGATTCGGCCGCCAGGGGTGAAGGGGAAGGGGCCGGTGTCCAGCCCCTTGCCACTCAGGAGTTGATAGAAGCGTCGGGTCCACGCGGCCGTGTCGTCCTCAACCGACGCCATGGCTCGGGCATTCCGGTACCACGTGTCCGGCACTCGGTCGTCGGTGCCGTACTGGTAGTTCTGCTCGTAGACCTCTTCGGAGATGTCGGTCTCGAAGATGTCGTCGTTCGTCCGCTCGTCGGCAACGAGATCGCTCTGCGAGAGCGTGTATTGGCTGGACCCGTTCTGTGCCGTCCGGGACGAGACCCGTCGTCCGTTCGAGGCGTTCTGCGTGGGAGAGGCAACGTCGGGCGGGGACGATTCGGCCGGGGAGGATGGGTTCTGCTGGGACATAAAGTTGCGCGCTTCGGATAAATGAATGAAGCCTCAGATCAGTCGGGGCGCGTCTTGAGGACCAGGGCGCGCTGGAGAGATGCGACTCTGAGCTGGTCGACCTCGCGGGAGCAGGATGGGCTACCCGGAGTGCTCCCCAGCCAGCGCCGTTGAATCATCTCCACGTCGTGGACCACAGTTCCTCGGAACGCGCGAGGACCTCGTCCGGGCCAGGGCCAGGGCGAGGCATGATCCCTCTCCGAGCGGGCATTCGGGCTGTAACCGTTGCGCGACAGCGCCGGACTTTCACCGGGCTTTCCCCGAGGCGCAGGCGAGTGCAGGGTGCGGCGCCTGCCGCCGTGCCACGACAGCACGACCCCGAAGGGGACGCGGTTTTGTATGTACGTTACGTACGGTAGGTGTCCGGCGTCAGAGTATCAAATGGATTCTGCCGTGTGCTGTTATTGGGAACAGCTGATTGGCCCCTGCAGCCCCGATATGCGGCGCTCCGGCGGGGAACGCCGTTTTTGTGAATTCTCCCGCGGGACCTTCTTCTCTAATAAGGGGGGTGCCTGGACGACCGCTATCATACCCCAAATTGACGCCTGGTTAACCACTTTCACAACGCTAAGTGAAAGCCCCTCTGTCCACATCGTTAAGTGCTGCTCTCACCATCCTTTCGAGAGAACAGCACACTGTCTCCTAGCGCTGTCCTGCACAGTGCTGCTCGGCGCTGGGAACCTGCCGGACCGGAGCGAGGCTGGCACCGCGGATCGGGACCTGAATCCAGACCGCCCTACCAGGTCAATGCGGGGGCTAATCTGCTTTTTCGGGCCTCTCCCCTGGGAGTGGAAACCGCGGGCATCAGATCATCCTGCACCTGCGCGAGCCAAGCGGTCTTCTCCGGCAGTCCAGTAGCGACAGTCGGCCCCAGAGAGCGGGCTAGAAGCGGCGTAGATCGGCGTGGGCGGGCGAACGAGGCCATGCCTGCACTCTCGCCTGCTCGCTTCGAAGACGCGGTCCCTCGTCTGGGTAGCCGAGCAGAACTCTCCGCCAGGAATGTAACATTTTTTCGCCATACTCTTCATGTCGACCTAACAATTGGGAGCGCTTCCTTCATCGAATGATCGTGGTGGTGAAAATCCTACCAGTACAAAACTCTACCCCCCATAATCTTGTTGCTTTTATGACAGATAGTTGGATGAAACCGGGCAGATTGGCCGTTTTCGGCCTCCTTCTGCCTGGAATCTCTCTACTGCCGGACAGAGTTTTGTCCGCATTCAGGCAAATTTTTAAACCAAATACGTAGGCATTATATGACCGCATACATTACGCTCACCTTTCTCTGGACGATGTACATGGCAGTCGAGACGTACGTCTTTAGTCGGCCACAGTCTCGTCCTCACTTTGTTGGGTTTCTGATCACTCACACGCTTCTGGCCCCGGTGTCATTCGTCATCTCGGCGACAAGCGGTGTGCTTCGGGAGCGGATTGAGACCGCATACCGAAGGGCCCGGGCCGAAAGGGAGCAGTTTTACCGAACAGGTCGCAAGAAGCTGATTGGGTAGC
>NZ_JBDGQQ010000008.1:2318-20621 GCF_042218895.1 Salinibacter sp.
GAGCAGAAGGAGCGCCCCGACCTCGTCGTAGACAGCCTCTCCCTGGACCCGACCGACGTGGTGGCCGACATTGGGGCGGGAACCGGGTACATGACGTTCCGCGTCGCGCCGCGGGTGCCGCAGGGACGGGTCTTCGCGGTCGACATTCAGCCGGAGATGCTGAACATCATCCGCAAGCGGATCCGGAAGCGCGATATAGAGAACGTGACGCCCGTCCGCGGCACCGTGACCGATCCGCAGCTCCCGGCCGACTCCATCGACGTGGCGTTCATGATAGACGCCTACCACGAGTTTTCGCATCCCTACGAGATGATGACGGCCCTCCGCGAGGATCTGGTGCCGGGTGGACGGGTCGTACTCGTCGAGTATCGGAAGGAGGACCCGAGTATCCGAATCAAGACCCTGCACAAGATGACGGAGGCTCAGGCCAAGAAGGAGATGAAGTTCGCCGGGTTCGAGTGGGTGGAGACGAAAGACATGCTCCCGCGCCAGCACTTCATGGTCTTCCGGAAGCCAATCGAGTAGATCGTCTCTGAATCACACGTCCGCCACTTACCGCAATCTCGGTGCTTCGGGTAAGGGGGAGCCCCCTCCCCTTCAACCTGCGAGTGTTCGACATTGAACGCTGGAAGGTTTCGGGAAACGCCTCCGTCCCGAAGAAGGGGGTCTCCTCTGACATGGTGATACTTTCACGTCAGGTGCCGGTCCATCGCCACGGCCTCGCGGTGGTCCCCAAAATCGTAGGCCATGTCGCCCCAATCGAGCGGGGCGTCGCACCGGTGGATGGCGCGGTGATGGTTGGGACAGACGAGCATCAAATTGTTGAGCGCATCGTCCCCGCCGCGGCTTAGCCACTGGATGTGATGCCCTTCACAGAGCGACTCGCCGTACTCGTCGACCGGATCCCACCGGCAGATCTGGCAGTGGCCACTGTATAGATTCTGGAGACGATTGACGAGATTCTGATTCCGCTGAGGAGCTTTCTCGTAGAAATACTGCTTTCGCTCCTCGGCCACACCCGGCTCCTCATCTCGGACAAGTCGCTCGACAGCGGAGCGATCTCCCATGATGATTGCGGCCTCCAGCTTCTCTTCGGGCAAGATGCGGGCCCGAGGTTCGAGCGGAAGGTTGCGGGCTGCCTCCCGGAGAATCTGGTGGTCTTCCTCTGTAATTTCACGGACGGCGGCGTGTCCCTGAAAGGAGCGTCCGAGAACTCGGGCCTCCGCACGGATCGAAAGGGACCGGATGATCTGCTCGACACTGGGCGCTCCTTCGACCCGAAAGTAGCGTGACCGGTCGACATCGCCCCAAACCCGATATTCTCCGTACCGGAAGTCGGGCCGGTTTTTCGTCTTGGCTTGCACGATCAACTCAGCGGCCAGCACGTAACGGCCTTCAGCGGTGCGGGTAAGGGCCCACAGACTATCGCCCTTCTCCACCTCGTGCATCATCGGGTTGTCCTGGTTGAGGTGGTAGCCCGCCCCCAGATCGAGGTCCCGCTGGTAGTTGTCCCGACGCACCCCGGGAGTACTCGGTCACTCCGTTCCCAGCGCCAGTAATACAGAAGTGGCATCGCCCGGCTGGACCGATCGATTCGAGAGCGAGCAGCGAAGAAGCCATTCGTCCCCCCAGAGCGACTTGGGGACACACACCGCCTCTCGGTGCGTATCGCAGGATCCACACGCACGCACCGGATCGCAGATCCATGAGCGCCGCCCCGACCTCCCCCTCCGACGACGCGCCTCCCTGGCCAACGCCGGACCCGTCTCACGTGCAGGCGGCTGTCCGCCAGCTGGTCGACGCGTTCGATCCGCTCCGGATCGTCGTCTTCGGCTCATTCGCCCGCGAGGAGATGCATCCCAGCAGCGACCTGGATCTGCTCGTCGTTTTGCCGGAGGTCGACCACAAGCGGGACGCGGCCGTGGCCATGCGGCGCGAACTGTCCGACCTGCCGGTCTCGAAAGATATCGTCGTGGCCACCCCCGAAGAGATTGAGGCCCGCCGCGAGTCGACCTGGCACATTATTGCCCGGGCGCTGGACGACGGCATCACGGTCTATTCGAAAGACCAGGATCACGTGCGAGCGACTCCGGCCCGGTGACAACCGACCGCGGTCCGCCGACGGCCGTCCGCCGTCTTATCAAGGCTACTCATTCCCCGAGGCGCTTTCCGGCGCCCCGTCCCCGGACGGCGACGGCGTCTCCCCGTCGGGACGCAGCTTAAACTCGTCGAGTCCGATACCGTCGATCACCGACTCGTAGTGTGTCAGGTCGGCCGGCAACAGGACCTTGTTTTCCTCCTTGCCCAGCTTGGCGACCGTGTCGAGGTATTGCTCGGCCAGGCGCAGCTTCACCGCCTCCTCGCCTCCCGGCGACGAGACGGCTTCCGCCACCCGCTCGATGGCCTCTGCGGTGGCCTCGGCGAGCGCCTCGATCTCCTGGGCCCGGCCCTCGGCTTCGTTGATGCGGCGTTGTTTCTCCCCCTCCGACTGATTGATGAGCTCCTGCTTCGAGCCCTCCGCGTCGTTGACCGTTGACTCCTGCTCCCCCTCCGATCGGGCCACCGTGGCACGGCGCTCACGCTCAGCCGTCATCTGCCGCTCCATCGCCTTCTGCACCGTGCGCGGCGGCTCGATGTTTTTGATCTCGTAGCGGTGCACCCGGATGCCCCACGCCTGATCCACCTGGTCGAGCACGTCGACCACTGCCTGACTGATGGCGGCCCGATCCTGGAAGGTGGTGTCCAGCTCCATGCGCCCGATGACCGAGCGCGTCGTCGTCTGGGCCAGCTGGATAGCTCCCCGTCGGTAGTCGGTGACGCCGTAGGCCGCATTCTCCGGGTCGGTGACGCTCAGATAGATGATGCCGTCCACCTCCACCCGCACGTTGTCTTTGGTAAAGCACTCCTGCGGCTCGACGGGAATGGCCTGCTCCCGCAGGTCCAGCGTGTAGGCCACCCGGTCGATGAACGGCACGAGGGCGTGAAAGCCCGGGCCGAGTGTCTTGTGGTAGTTGCCAAGCCGCTCAACGACGTAGGCGTTTTGCTGCGGCACAAACCGTATTGCCCGAAGAAACCTGTAGGCCACGTAGAGGGCCAGCAGCAACAGGATACCGAGACTGATGGTGTCGAGAAGGGAGAAGAGCGAGGCGTCCATGATGGCGTTTGGGCGTGGGTGTAAAGGGTGCGGGGTGGAGGCGGACGGATTAGGAGGAGTCGTACGGGATGCTGGATTCGCGGGCAGCGTCTGGGCCGCACCAGGGTTCGGGATCCTTCATCATTTCACGAGGCCTCCGCAAATGTGAGTGCAGGTGCCATCGAGGTGCTCGAACGATTCTTCAGAGAGGCATCCGCTGTCACGCCCGAACTGGAGCCCCGTCCGGGTCTCAGCTGCCTCAGCGCCCGAGAGTTTGCTGACGAAGTGATTCTCGTATCGCCGCGTCCGCCACGTTCGGCGATGTTTGCAGAGACGGACCGCGGGGATCGCCGAATCTGGTCCGTCAACGAATGGGCCGTTTCCTTCGGCCCTTCCTTCGAGTGCCTGAAGATTGGGGGAGCGGCGTCATATGCTTGCTGGGAAGCGCGGAGCTCTTCGAACTCACGAACAGGCATCAGACCGGCAGGCCTCTTGGATAGCGAATCTCGGCTCTTCCCCCTCTCTACTCCCGCGAACTCATACTCCCTCGCGCGCTCTTTACGCATCCCGAACGGGATTCGTCACTTCGGAGGCCCCTTCGAAGAACGACTTCAAGTTCGCTGCTTCCATGGGAAGCACGCTCACGTTGGCGCCGTCCACGACCTCGCCGAGACGGTCGATGAACTGCTCCGTCAGGCGCATTTTCACGGCCAGCGAGCCGCCCGGCTGGGAAATGGCGTCGGCCACCCGCTCGATGCCGTTGGCCGTAGCCTCGGCCAGGAGCTCCGTCTCGCGGGCCTCCCCCTCCGCCTCGTTGATGCGCTGCTGCCGCCGGCCCTCCGACATCAGAATGGACGCCTCCCGTTCTCCCTCCGAGGTGTTGATCTGTGCGTCACGCTCCCCGGAGGACTTGGTGATCTCGGCTCGCTTGTCGCGCTCGGCCTCCATCTGCTGCTCCATCGTGAGCACGATGTCCTGCGACGGCTGGATGTCCTTCAGTTCGTAGCGTAACACCTTCACGCCCCACGGGTCGGAGGCCTTGTCCAGCTCTTCCACGATGGCTTCGTTCATGGAGTCGCGCTCGCTAAACGTATCGTCGAGCGTGATCTTGCCAACCTCGCTACGCATGGTCGTCTGCGCCAGGTTGACGGCGGCGAGGCGATAGTCGTTGATGCCGTAGCTGGCCTTGTAGGCGTCCATTACCTTTAGGTAGACGATGCCGTCGACGTCCACCTCAATGTTGTCCTTCGTAATGCACTTCTGGTGCGGCACGTCGAGCACCTGCTCGCGCGTCTCATGGCGGTAGGCCACGCGGTCGACGAACGGGATGATGAAGTGAAAGCCGGGATCGAGCGTGTCGTGGTACTTGCCGAAGCGCTCCACGATCACCTTCTCGCGCATCTCCACGATGATGAACGTGTTGTAGATGACAAAGCCGGCGACGGCAAGGATGAGCAGGAGAGCAGTCCACATGATATGGGCAGGAATAGCTACGGCGATCGAGAAAGGGGCGGGGAGCAGTGCAATCGAGGCACGTCGAGGACCACGCAGGAGTTACAGAAGTCCTCCCGCGGCCTTGAGGCCGCACCGCCTTCGAGACTGAGCAGTGCGGAGCCTGTGCGCTATTCGACCTGTTGGGCCGATGGATCATACCCGAGGCCGGAGGCACCAGACGAGCGGTCGGTCGAGTCCCCACCCTCAATCTCATCGAGATCCGACTCCAGCGCCTTGGATAGCTCTTCGTCGAGGTCGGCGTGGTCGGCAGGCTCGACGACCCACGTCAGGTTGTCGCGGTAGAGGATTTGGGCCTTCGCGCCCTCCGGCAGCGTCCCGTGCGGCGTTCGGGCGTCCCAGGCGGAGCCCCGGAACTGGATGCGGCCCGGCTCGTCCGGCCCCACTGGCTCCAGTACCGTCACGGTCTGGCCCATCGCCTCCGCGTCCTCGTCGGTCATTGCGAGCGACGTGTCGCCCCGCACGAAGCGAAGCATCAGGGGGCGCAGGGCAATCGTGAGCCCTGTGGACAACAGTATCCAGGTAACGACGGCGGTCAACGGATCAATGAGCAGTCCGAGCGCCCGAACGCCGGCCACCGCGACACCGCCTACCCCGAGGAAGAACGCAATTCCCCCCGGCACGATCGTCTCCAGCAGCATCAGGGCCAGGCCTCCGACGACGAACGCCCACGTGAGAACGGCAGGATCCATGGTTTTGGCAGGACGAAGAACAGCGTGTTCGAAGAAGTTGGGATGGAACCAACAACCATAATGTAAGACGTGTAAAGCCGGCGGAGGTTGCATTAGGCGAACCGATTTCTATCATTTGTCGTTGGTCAGACCGCACATTCCCTCGATGTAACTTGCGCCTGCGCTGTGCCTTCCGCCCCCACGAGAACTCGCTCGCCGCTTCTACGGCCCCGCGTTTTTGCCGACGTTCCCTTCGTCGCGGCGGGGATGAGCACGCGCCACGGCGGCGTCAGCGGCCCGCCCTACGACACCTTTAACCTGGGACGCCACGTGGGCGACGATTCCACGTGCGTCGAGGAGAACCGCCGTCGGTTCTGTGCCGCCCTGGACACGGACCCGGCCTGGCTCGCCACGGCGGGACAGGTGCACGGCGCCACTGTCCGGACCATCGACGCGCCCCGCCACGAGCCGTTCTGCGACGGCCTCGTGACGACCACCCCCGGGCTGCTTCTCGCCATCGCCGTGGCCGACTGCGCGGCGGTGCTCTTGGCCGATCCGGCCCACGGCGTGGCGGGGGCGTGCCACGCCGGGTGGCGGGGCGCTGCCGCCGGGATCGCTACCCGCACGGTGGCCACGATGACGGACCGCGGCGCAGCCCCGGCTCGAATTCGGGCCTACGTGGGGCCGTGCCTCTCGCAGGCAGCCTTCGAGGTGGGGCCGGAAGTGGCCCGTCGGTTCGACGACGCCGTGGTGGCCCACCCCGACGACGCGGATCGCCCTCACGTGGACCTCAAGGGGGCCCTCCACCGCCAACTTGAGAGGGCAGGCGTGCCGCCTGAAGCCATCGAGGTGTCCGAGCGCTGCACGCTGCAGGAGACCGACGACTTTTTCTCGCACCGTGCCGCCGACGGCACCACCGGCCGCATGTTCGGGGCGCTCGTTCTTCGCCACTAACCTCAGGGGACCCACACTGTAGTCACGCCCTCTCCCCGTGCACCCGGAGGTTCTTCAGGGGCCCGTTGCGCGGTGCGTAGCTCGTGACGCATGATCGGGCGAGATCTGTTCGTCCCTTCCCTCCTGCGCCCACGCTCCTGGTTTCCAACGACCGTGCCGATTGTCTCCTCCTCGTACAGTCCCCCGCCCTTCCTCTCCGGGGGACACACACAAACCCTTTATGCCTCGCTGGTCCGACAGGTTGATTTCGCCTACGACCATCGGGAGCGTATCGAGACGCCCGACGATGATTTTCTTGACCTCGACTGGGCCACAGCGTCGTCGCCTGTACCCGCCGGGCGCGATGGCGCGAGGCGTGTCGCCGTGCTCACCCACGGGCTGGAAGGAAGTGCTCGCCGGGGATACACGCGGGGCATGGCACGGGCATTCGTCCGTCGCGGGTGGGACGTGTGTGCCCTCAACCTGCGCGGCTGCAGCGGCGAGACGAACCGACAAGTAGCAACCTACCACAGCGGCAAGACCGACGATCTCGCCCTCGTGGTGGACCATGTGCTCGGTCGGGACTACGACTCCGTGGCGCTCGTCGGTTTCAGCCTTGGGGGCAACCTCACGCTCAAGTACCTGGGCGAGCGGGGATCCCAGGTGGACGACCGGATTCAGGCCGCCGTCGCCCTCTCGGCCCCTGTGGACCTCGATGCCTCCGCCCACCAAATTGACCGGTGGACAAACTGGCACTACACGCAGTATTTCCTCCATTCCCTGCGGCAGAAGATGCGCGTGAAGGCCGAACAGCACCCGAATCGGGTGTCCACCGACCGTCTCCGTAGGATCCGGAGCCTCCGTGGCTTCGATGACGCCTACACGGCCCCGCTCCACGGATTTCGGGATGCCGACGACTACTATCGGCAGGCGAGCAGCAAACCGGTGCTCTCGGATGTGGCCGTGCCCGCGCTTCTCCTCAATGCTGCCAACGACCCCTTCCTGGCCGATCCGTGCTACCCACACTCGATCGCTCAGGCCCACGCGCACCTCGTGCTGGAGGTACCAGAGAGTGGGGGCCACGTCGGCTTCGTTTCGTTCAACGACGCCGGTGAGTACTGGTCCGAGCGCCGCGCTTTCTCGTTCCTAGCATCTCTTTGACGGGCCCCTCGCCCCCCTCCTGCTCCCTCACCTCAGCCTTCCAATCTTCAATTCTCCAACCGTCACTCCTCCATTAGCCGAAGGTCCCGGGCCTTCAGTTGGAGATTTGTGCGTCCGTTCCACGTGTTCTCCTCCAGCGAGAAGAGGAGCTCCAGGGGCGTGCCGGTCCGCTGGCTCTGCCGAAGCACCGAGAGCTGATCGCCCATCCCGAAGCCGATCGCGTCAAAGGAGTCGCTTTCGGCAGGCCCCGCCTGTTGGACTTTGAACTTGAGGTGCTTGTCGTTGCTGCCAACGGTGCGGGCCGCGTCCACGGCCAGGTCCTGCGCGTGGAAGACAGGCTTCGGATTGGACGGTCCGAACGGCCCGAATTGTTTGAGCACGGCCCAGAAGCGATCCTCGACCGATCCGATCATGTTGAGATCGACCGAGGCGTCGACCTCGATCGTCGGCGTCAGCAGTTCCGGCGTCACGCGCTTACCAATGGCGGCATCGAAGCGGTCCTGGAAGGCGTCGATGTCGTCGGGGGCAAGCGAGAGCCCCGCCGCGTGGTCGTGGCCCCCAAACTGCGTGAGCATTTCCTCGCAGTCTGCAAGCGCCTCGTAGATGTTGATGCCCTCGATGGAGCGCGCCGAGCCCGTCACCTCGTCGCCGTCGCGGGTAAGCAGGATGGTCGGCTTGTGGAATCGTTCGACCACACTGCTGGCTACGATGCCGATGACGCCGAGGTGCCAGTCTGGGTCGTAGAGCACGAGCGCATGGGGGCTGCGGGAGGTGATTTGTCGCTCTGCCCGCTCGATGGCTGCTTCCTCGATGGCGTCATCGATGCTGCGCCGCTCGCGGTTGAGCCGTTCGAGCTCGGCGGCCCGGGGCTCAGCCTCCGCAAAGTCCTGGGCGAGCAGCAACTCAACCGCCGTCGAGGCGTGATCCATGCGGCCCGCGGCGTTGATGCGCGGGCCGAGCGTGAAGACAATGTTGCCCGTCGACGTAACGTCGCTCAGGTCGAGGCTCGCGGCCTCGGTCAGGGCCTGGAGGCCCGGCCGTGTACTGTTCTGAAGCGCCCGCAGGCCCTCCGCCATGAGGATCCGGTTTTCCCCGTAGAGCGGCACGATGTCGCTCGCGATCGCGACCGCAAGGAGGTCGAGGTAGTCGAAGGCCGCGTCCGGGTCTTCGTCCCGGTGGACGAGGGTGGCCTGTACGAGCTTGAAGCCGAGCCCGCAGCCTGGAAGTTCGGGAAAGGGATAGTCGTCGTCCGGCCGCTTGGGATCGAGAACAGCGAGGGCCTCGGGCAGGGTGTCCTTGGGGGTGTGGTGGTCCGCGATGATGAGGTCGAGCCCTTGCTCCTGAGCGTAAGCGGCTTCTTCGTGCCCGGCAATACCACAATCGAGCGCCACGACCACGCTGGCCCCCTGCTCGACTGCCTCATCGATCCCCCGCCTACAGAGGCCGTATCCGTCTTCGTATCGGTCGGGGATGAAGAACGAGGCGTCGACGCCACGGGAACGCAGGAAGTCGACAACGAGCGCCGTAGCCGTTGTGCCGTCCACGTCGTAGTCGCCATAGACGAGCACGCGCTCGTCCTGGTCGATGGCCCGTGCAATCCGGGCGGCGGCCGCTTGCATGTCCTGCATCCGAAGAGGATCGTGCAGGGCCGACCGGTCGGCCCGGAAGAAGTGTTTGGCCTCCTCGAACGTCGTTACGCCACGCAGGGCGAGGACTCGAGCGAGAGGCGGCGCCAGGTCGTTGAGCTCATGCCGCAGGCGGGGTACGACCTCGGGGGTGTCGAGCGAACGCTGAGTCCATCGGTAGGCCATAGGTGACGTGGGAGCGACGAGGAGAGACGCGGATGACAGGGCTGTACAGGGAGACACATTATTCGTGCCGCCGTAACGGTTTCCACCCTTTCGATCCAAAAATTTTGTAACCCGTTTGGCCGAACCCGAGAGAACGTGCAGGGCGTGGATCAACTTCCTACACTGCTCGTAGCACCGGATCCGATTTTTCAACGTGCCCAATTAGCACAAGGCGTAGCTGCTAACTCGTCCGACTGTGGGAAGGATTCCACACGGAACGGACGGACGAGTTTTCCCCCACCTGGCGATGTGCTACCCGGTTCAAGTGCTGGCGACAGAGAACATTGCCAAGTTGCCGACACGATCCTTCCATTTCACATCCCCAACCCCTTTGCTCTCTTGAATGAGCCGGTCGCCGACCGCACGGGGAAGTGGGATTCTTCGCCTCCTCGCTTCTCTGAAGGAAAATTGTCTCCGTATCGGGCGTCCCGGTGAAGTTCACTGCGCCCAAGCGGCACACATCCACCCGTGAGTGACCAGATGAAGATCTCGACACTCCAAGACAAGAAACTCGACGAGCTCCGCGCCATCGCGCGGGAGCTGGATCTCTCCGACTATTCGAAGTTGCGGAAACAGGATCTCATCTACCGCATCCTGGAGGCTCAGGCCGAAGGGGCCGCGACGGGAGACGAGGCCGAGGATGCGCCCGTCACCGAGGGCGACGACGAGGCGGAGGCCCTCTCGGCCGCCCGCTCCACCGGCGACGGGGCTGAGCAAGCGGACTCCGCGAACGCCCCCGCAGCCGAGCGCACGAACCAGGACGACGCCTCCGAGTCCGTCAAGCCCGCGTACATGCGGGAGTATGACCCCGACGAGACGGCCCTTCGGGGCATGATTGAAAAGACCGGTGTCCTCGAGGTCCTGCCGGACGGGTACGGGTTTCTTCGCTCCGACGAGTACAGCTACCGGTCGAGCCCGGACGATATATACGTCTCGCCGTCGCAGATCAAGCGCTTCGGCCTGCAGGAGGGCGACACGGTGAAAGGCCGGGTGCGCCCGCCCAAGGAGGGCGAAAAGTTCTTCGCCCTCATTCAGGTCAACTCGATCAACGGCCGCGACCCGAGCGAGCTCGACGAGCGTGCCGACTTCGAGTATCTGACGCCGATCTTTCCGCAGGAGCGGTTCACGCTCGAGGTTGAATCCGACAGCTACGGCCCGCGCATCCTCGATCTGTTTGCCCCGATCGGGAAGGGACAGCGGGGCCTCATCGTGTCGCCGCCGAAGGCGGGCAAGACCGTACTGCTCCAGAAAATTGCTAAGGGCATCACCACCAACCACCCGGACACTCACCTCCTAGTGCTGCTCATCGACGAGCGCCCGGAGGAGGTGACGGACATGAACCGCACTGTGGACGGCGAGGTCGTCGCCTCGACGTTCGACAAGGACCCGGAGCGCCACGTGGATGTGGCCGACACGGTGCTCCTGAAGGTGCGGCGCCTCGTGGAATCGGGGCAGGATGTGTGCGTGCTGCTCGACTCGATCACGCGCCTGGCCCGAGCCCACAATGCGGTGACGCCGGAGAAAGGGCGCACGCTGTCGGGCGGCATCGAAGCCGGGGCCCTGCGGGGCCCGAAGCGGTTCTTTGGCGCGGCCCGCAACTTTGAGGAGGGCGGCTCCCTCACCATCATCGGCACGGCCCTCGTCGAGACGGGCAGCCGCATGGACCAGGTCATCTTCGAGGAGTTCAAGGGCACCGGCAATATGGAACTTGTCCTGGACCGCGAGATGGCCGACCGGCGCCTCTACCCGGCCATCGATCTTATCCTTTCTGGCACCCGTCGCGAGGAGCTCCTACTCCCGAAGCCGGTGCTGAAGCGTGTGTGGGTGATGCGTAAGATCCTGGCCGACATGGAGCCGATCGAGGCCATGGAGTTCCTCCTCGACAAGATGAAAGGCACGGAGGACAACGAGGAGTTCCTGGAGACGATGAACTAGCCTTTGTGTCGTCCAACCTCCTTCTCCCTCGCTGGATCGGCGGGCACTCCTCCGATGGCACTCTGCCCACCGAACCGGACGAGCGAGCAGTCCACGAGACGTGTCTGCCAAACTGGGCGAGCTCCCTACTTCTCCTGAGGATCCTCGGGGGTGGCCTCCGGAGCCTCGTGCGCCGAGCGAACCCGCTGTACCATCTGTTCGATCATCGCCTCGGTGATCATTCCGCCACTGAACGACGCGAGGGTGGACAGCGGAAGGGTTCCGAAGATTTCCTGCATGCCCGGCTGTCCGCCTTCCTCCCCCCCGCCCATGGCCGCCTGCATCTTCTGAAGCAACGGCCGGATCACCTGTCGACCCTCCGGGTCTTGAAGCCACTGGCTGATGGTTGAGTGTTGGTCGAGCACCGGCCCTTGGTCCGCGGATGGCCCCTCAATCGTGACCGTCTCCCGCAGTGGAAGATCGCGCGAGGAAGTGCCCACGCGCACCTCGTAGGCCCCGCTCTCGACGGTCCATCGGTCCCGACGGGGATCCCAGGCGGCGAAGTCCATCTCCTGAAGGGCAAACTGCACTGTTTGGGCCTCACCCGGAGCGAGGGCCACCTTCTGGAAGTCCCGCAGCGCCTGCGGTGGGCGGCGCAGCCAGCTCTCTGGATCGTGGAGGTACAGCTGCACCACCTCCTGCCCGCGGCGGTCGCCCGTGTTGGTGACCTGAACCCGGGCCGTTACACCTTCACTGCTATGCGCCGAGTCGGCATCAAGGGAAAGGTCGCTCACCTCGAAGGTCGTGTACGAGAGGCCGTGGCCGAACGGGTAGAGCGGCTCAATATTCTTCTCATCGTAGTAGCGGTAGCCGACGAAGAAGCGCTCGCCGTAGCGCACCTCCCGGTCCCCGCCGGGAAAGTTGAGGTAGGCCGGTGTGTCTGAGAGCTGCTTCGGGAACGTCGAGGAAAGCTTGCCGGACGGATTGGTGCGGCCGAGGAGCACGTCGGCCTTGGCCCGTCCGCCGGCCTGCCCGGCAAGCCACGTTTCCAGAATGGACTTCGGGGCGCTGCGCCACGGCATGGCGACCGCCGACCCATTCGAAAGCACGGCGCCGGTCGAGGGCTGGGCCTCAGCTACCGCTTCGATCAGGCGGGTGTGGGAGTCGGGCATCTGGAGCGTCGTGCGGTCGGAGCCCTCCGTCTCGGAGGCGGGGGGAAGGCCTGCGAACACGAGTGCAACGTCGGCCGCGCGGGCCGTCTCCACCGCGTCGGCCCGGAGGGAATCGGCATCGCCGTCCTCCTCATTGAGCGGGTATCCGGGGGCGTACGTGATCTGCTCGCTGCCCAGGGTCTCCGCGAGGGCGTCGTAGACGGTGGACACTTGGGTCGGGTTCACGCGCGAACTGCCAGCGCCCTGGTAGCGCGGCGTTTTTGCGAAGGCCCCGATAATGGCGACCTGCCGGTCTGCCGACGCGTCGAGGGGCAGCAAATCGTCCTCATTCTTGAGCAGAACGAAGCTCTCGGCGGCCGCCTCGCGGGCGAGGTCGTGGTGTCGCTCCCGCATCGCGTCGCTGAACTCGACGTCGGGACGGTGCAGGCGGTCGGCGCGGAGGACCATTTCGAGGGTTTCCCGGACGCGGCGGTCGAGCGTCGATGCTGACAGGGCGCCCGACTGCACGGCCTCCACGAGTTGCTGGTCGTGTGCGTCCTTCCCCGGCATCTCGAGGTCCAGGCCCGCCCTCGTGGCCGCCACGCGGTCCTGCACAGCCCCCCAGTCCGAGATGGCAATCCCCGAGTGGCCCCACTCCTCGTCGAGAACGTGGAGGAGACTGTCGTGCTCGGTGGCAAAGGTGCCGTTTACGCGGTTGTAAGCCACCATGACGGTCCACGGGTCCGCCCGCTGCACCGGAATCCGGAACGACCGCAGGTAGATCTCCCGCAGGGTGCGCTCGTCCACCTCGGCGCTGGTGGACATGCGGTGATACTCCTGGTTGTTGGCCACGTAATGCTTCAACGACGCACCAACGCCTTCACTCTGCACGCCTCGGATGTGCGCAGCGGCCATCCGTCCCGAAAGAAGAGGATCCTCGGAGAAGTACTCGAAGTTGCGGCCGCCGAGGGGCGAGCGCTTGATGTTGGCGCCGGGCCCGAGCACGACCTGCACGTCTTGCGCCTGTGCCTCCCGACCAAGAGCAGCCCCCACCCGTTCCACGAGATCCGTGTTCCACGACGCTGCCAAGCCCGCAGCTGTGGGGAAGCAGGTGGCCGGCCGGCTGCCCCCCATTCCCATGCCCTCGGGGCTGTTCGTGCGCCGGAGGCCATGGGGCCCGTCGGCGAGCCAGATCGACGGGATGTCGAGCCGCTCGACCGGCTCGGTCGTCCAGAAGGCCTGGCCCGACGCGTATGCCGCCTTCTCCTCGAGAGTCATCTGCTCGACGAGTTCGGCGGCGCGGGCCTCGATGTCGCCGGGCGGACGGTCCGACGAGGACTCCTGAGCGTGGGCGGACGCGGCCGCACAGAGTCCAAGCATAAAGACAACGCCAACGATTGCAAGTAGAGAGAGCGAACCGTGCATGAGGGGAGTGGCGGATCGAGGACCGAGACGACTCGGGACGAATGAGCTACGTTCCAGGCGGACTCGTCCAGGCGGGGAAGCGGTTTTGGAGACGCGGGGGCAGGCGAATGGAGTTCGCAGAACGTTTCTTTGCGTTCTACAAAACAACGCCGAGAGCGAAGAGACGCAACCGCACCCAGCCGGGTGCCTCTACGCCTCTGTCCTTGTTCCCCCTCGCTCTCTGGCACGTCCCCTTAGGTCCCAGAGGCAGCAGACGCCTCGTCCCTTCAGCCGAGATTTTGATACGCGATTGCTCCGGGTTGTCCGACGTAGTTTTACATCGGAAGGCCACCGTCCTTATCATTTGGACCGTGGAATTCGCTTCCCGCTCGTCCGGTGCCTGCACCGGGAGCCTCCCCCCGATGCCGACGCACTCGCCCGCCGGGTCGCGGCCACTCCCGTTCAGGAGACACGCACAACGACCTTCGCCCCCCACGCCATGATTCGATTCCTCCTGTCTCTCTGCTCGCTCGCTCTCCTCATCGTGGGACCTGCGATGGCCCAGGACACCGACCCGTTCATGCGCCACCCCGCCGTGCACCCGGACGGGGATCGCATCGCCTTCTCCTACCAGGGCGACCTCTGGACCGTCCCCCTCGACGGCGGCACCCCCGAGCGGCTCACCATCCACGAGGCCTACGAAGGCCATCCCCGCTGGGGCCCGGAGGGCACTCGCATCGCGTTCACGAGCGACCGCTACGGCAACGACGATCTCTACGTGATGGAGGCCGCCGGCAGCACGCCAGAGCGCCTCACGTACCACTCTACGGGCGACGCCATCGGCGGCTGGACGCCGAACGGTCGGCTCCTCTTCACCACGCGCCGCACCTACGCGCAGGCCGAGTGGACCGACGAGATTTACACGGTCGACGCGGACGGCGGGACGCCCGACCGCCGCCTCGACGCCGTGGGCAGCTCTCCGCACATGTCGCCGGACGGGCGCTTCATCGCCTTTGTCCGCGGCTACAACGACGTCACCAAGAAGGGCTACGAGGGCCCCGCCGACCGCAACGTGTGGGTCTACGACACCGAGAACGACACCTACACGCAGGTCACCACCTACGCGGGGAACGACCATAGCCCCGTGTGGACCGGGCCGCGGACCCTTCTCTACGTCAGCGAGAAGAGCGGCACCTACAACGCCCACCGGCTGAACATCACGGACCAGGGCGCGGCGGACGGCGCGCCCGAGGCCGTCACCACGTTCGAGGACGACGGCGTGCGGAGCCTCAGCGCCAGCCGCGACGGCTCCGTGGTGGCCGTGGAGCGCAAAACGGGCATCTACGTCCTCGAGAACGGCGGCGAGCCGCAACGGCTCGACGTGACCGTGCCGTCCGACTACCGGTTTAGCCCCACGGAAAAGATGCAGATGACCGACGGCGTGCAGGACTACGCCGTGTCCCCGAACAACAAGCAGATCGCGCTCGTCCTGCGCGGGGAGGTCTTCCTCATGCAGAACGAGACGGACGAGCCCCGCACGCGCCGCCTCACCTCCCATTCCTACCGCGACCGCGGCGTGGCCTGGACGAACGACTCCACGCTCGTCTTCTCGTCGGACCGCACCGGCAACCAGTACGACCTGTACCGCCTCACCTCGGCGGATCCCAAAAATCCCGGCGACCTCTTCGACGCCCTGAAGTACTCCGTGGAGCGCATCACGAACACGCCGGAGGACGAGCGCGTGCTGGCGATGGCCCCCGACCACGAGCACGTGGCCTTCCGCCGCGGGGCCATGACGAGCTACGGCGAGGGCCGGCTCGTGACGGCGACCCTCTCGAACGGTACCATTGAGAATGAAACGGTGCTGGCGAAGGGCTGGAACGCCCCGACGGACGTGGCCTGGAGCCCCGACAGCGAGTGGCTGGCCTACAGCCAGAACAACCTCAACTTCAACTCCGACGTCTTCATCCACGCCGCCGACGACTCCGTGGGGCCCGTCAACGTAAGCCAGCACCCCCGCAGCGACGGCAGTCCGGTGTGGAGCCCCGACGGGTCGAAGCTGGCCTTCGTCTCCGATCGCAGCGGCGGCGACACCGACATCTGGTACACCTGGCTCCAGGAGGAGGACTGGGAAAAGACCAAGCGCGACTGGAAAGCGATCGAAGACGAGGACGAAAATGGAGAGGACGGCAACGGAGATGGGAAGACGCCGGACGTGCAGATTGACCTGGACAACATCCACGACCGGCTCGAGCACCTCACCAACATGCCCGGCGGCGAGGGCGATCCCGTCATCGCGAAGGACGGCGACACGTTCTACTTCGTGGGCGGCCGGAGTCCGGGCCCCGCGGGCGCCGACACCGACACCGACCTGTACAGCATCCAGTGGGACGGCGCCGAGCGGACCCGCATCACGGAGGGCGACATCGGCCCGAGCAACGTGCGCCTCTCGCCGGACCAGTCGCAGCTCCACTTCACGCACGGCGGCTCGTACTTCGGCGGCGGGAAGCTGGCCCGCGTGCCGCTGAAGAGCAAGACGCTGGAGCGCCTCTCCTTCAGCGCCTCGATGACGGTGCACCACGACGAGGAGCGCCGCCAGATCTTTGCGGAGGTGGGCCGCGCCCTCGGCCAGGGCTTCTACGACCCCAACTTCCACGGCGACGACTGGCAGGCCCTCCTCGATGAATATCGCCCCTGGGCCATGGAGGCGTCCACGACGGAGGACTTTCAGTACGTCGTCAACCTCATGCTCGGCGAACTCAATGCCAGCCACATGGGCTATGAAACTCAGGACCGGGCCGAGACTCAGGAGGTGCGCACTGGTCGCCTGGGCGTGGAGCTCGATCCGGTCGACAATGGCGTCGAGGTGCAGCGCGTGGTACCGCGCTCGCCCGCCGACCGAGAGGCCAGTAAACTCCGAAAAGGCGACATCATCACCGCCGTAGATGGAAAGTCGGTAGCCGAGGCCGACAACTTCTACCAGTTGCTAGAGGGCACCGTGAAGGAAAAAATTCTCCTGAGCGTGACGGGCCCCGACGGGAACGAGCGCACCGTCCGCATCCGACCCACCGACGACCTCAGCGACGAGCTCTACCGCGAGTGGGTGGAGAACCGCAAAGACCTCGTCGAGAAATACTCCGACGGCCGCCTCGGCTACATTCACGTCGAGGGCATGGACTGGGAGAGCTTCGAGCATTTCGAACGCGAGCTGTACGCCAGCGCCCACAACAAGGAGGGCCTCATTATCGACGTGCGCTTCAACGGCGGCGGCTGGACGACCGACTACCTGTTGACCGTTCTCAACGTACGGCGCCACGCCTACACCGTGCCCCGCGGCGCGACGGACAGCCTCAAGAAGAACCACACCAAATTCCGCGAGCACTACCCGTTCGGCGAGCGCCTGCCGTACGCCGCCTGGACGAAACCGGTGGCCGCCCTGGCTAACCAAAACAGCTACTCCAATGCCGAGATCTTCTCGCACGCCTTCAAGAACCTCGACCACGGCCCGCTTGTGGGTCAGCCCACGTTCGGCGCCGTCATCTCGACGGGAGCCGTCCCCTTCATCGACGGCTCCTACGCCCGTATGCCCTTCCGCGGCTGGTACGTCTACCAGACCGACAAAAACATGGAGCACGGTCCCGCCCGCCCCGACATTCAGGTCGTAAACCCGCCGGGCATCAAGGCCGAGGGCGAAGATCCTCAGCTCCGCCGGGCCGTGAAAGCTCTGCTGAACGGGAACAGTGAATAGACCGGCCCCGCCGTCCATCCGGAGAGCGGGGCACCCGCAGAATGGGATTTGTGGGGCCGGGAGGGAGCAACACCCAAGCTCCCTCCCCCCCGTTCTCCCATTCCCGCCCCCCTGCGCCCCGGAACCGAACCGACAGTCCGCTGTGTAGGAGGATTGGTCGCTATCGTCTCACCCACTCCCACTCCGCTCCATGCCCGAAAACGTACAACTCAATGCGTTGCTGTTCGACATGGATGGCGTCCTAGTGGACGTCTCCCGCTCGTACCGCCGTGCCATCGAAGAGACGGTCGAGCACTTCACTGGTCGCCAGATCGGCGAGAACGCCATTCAGCGGTACAAAAACTACGGCGGGTTCGAGGACGACTGGAAGCTGACCCACGCCATTATCACCGACACGGCGATGGAGGTCCCCATCAGCCGCGTGATCGAGGAGTTTCAAGACCGCTACCGGGGGGACGACTGGGACGGCTTCATCACCGAGGAACCCCCCCTCATCGACGACCGCGTCTTGGAGACGCTCAACGACAACCACATCCTGGGCATCGTCACCGGACGGCCCGAAGAAGAGGCCGAGTGGACCCTCGACCATCAGAACTGGGAAGCGTACTTTCCCCTACTGGTCGGCAAAGAAAAGCAGGGGGACCGTCAGAAGCCGAATCCGTTTCCCCTCGAACACTCTCTGACCATGCTGGCCGCCGCTGGCTGTCCCGTCGACCCCGACGAAGCAGTGTACGTAGGCGACTCGGTCGACGACATGGACGCGGCCCAGGCAGCCGACATGTGGCGAATTGGCGTTGTCCCTCCCTACGTGGATGCCGACGAGCAC
>NZ_JBDGQQ010000080.1:0-43710 GCF_042218895.1 Salinibacter sp.
AACGCGACAGGACTTTCCCTTTCCAATCACTCTCCAGGTTTGTTTCAAGACAAACGAAGGAGGCGGGGCGGGTACGAAGTGGGCCCTCGAGAACGACCTGCTGATCGACAGACGTAGGTGACAGCAACAGTCAGGGCCGCCAGCAGGCACCGGGAAATGGTCAGGCTGCTCACGTCTTCAGCAGCGTCACGCTCAAGACCGTCACTAGCTGCCGAGCTGCGTCGTGCACTGTCCCGCATGCCACTCTGCCCCAATCGATGGACGAGGCTGAAAGGGTATTAAATTCGATTTAAGAAAAGCGATCTCGGTCGAAGAGGGCGGGGACGACATGCGGTTTTGAGCGATTTGTTACAGAAAGCCCACGGTGTAAAATGGACCCGGTTGACAGTTTATATTCTCTTTCGTACCGTTTGCAGTGCGCTAAGAGGGACAGCTTGAAGATGGCCGTAACTTCCCAGCCATCCGGCCCTGCGGCCACCACGCCTTGTAGTTGACCCTGCCGCTGGCCCCCTACCAACACGACTCATTCACAACCTGACCGCTGCTATGGAAAGACTGCTAAGAGCTTCAGCTTTGGGACTGGCCCTGCTTCTGGTGCCGAGCCTGGCATGGGCCCAGGAAGGAACCGTAACTGGCACCGTTACCGATCAGGATGGGGAGCCGTTGCCGGGAGCGTCGGTGCAGGTTGACGGCACAACCATCGGGACTGCCGCCGACACGAGCGGGAGCTACCGGATAACAGGGGTTCCGACCGGCGAGCAGACGCTCGTGGCGAGCTTTGTCGGCTACAAGACCGTGCAGCGCACCATCGAAGTCTCGGCTGGCGAAACCATCCAGGTCGACTTTCAACTTCAACGAGCAGCGGCCCAACTTCAGGAAGTGCAGGTCACCGGGTACCAAACCGCTGACCAGGCCGCCGAAACGGCTGCCTCAGGAAACGTGAGTGCCGAGAGTATCGAGGAGATGGATGTTAACAGTGCCGACCAGGCCCTCCAGGGAGAGGTTGCGGGAGTGCGTGTGACCTCGACGAGCGGGCAACCAGGGTCGGCCATCCAGGTCCGCATCCGTGGGCAAGGATCCATCACGGGGGGGAACGATCCGCTTTTCATCGTTGACGGGGTGCAAGTCTCGACGGGAGACACGTTCGGTCAGGCATCCGGCAATCCCCTCGCGAACCTGGATCCCGGAGACATCCAGAACATCAGGGTTCTCCGTGGTGCGCATGCCGCCTCGATCTACGGGGCCTCGGCGTCCAACGGCGTGGTGCTCATCACGACGAAATCGGGCAGTGCGGCGGGCGACACGGAAATCAACTTCAGTTCCTCGGTCGGTCGCTCCGAGCGCCTGAAGGAGTTCGACATGATGAGTCTTGATCAGTGGGCCGACTATACTGGAGCCGCGAACGCAAGATCGTTTAATCGGCTCTTCGGCCAAGACTTCCTCTCGCCCGGACAAGGTCGTGAGCTCACGTTTACCAACGAAGGGTGCCCGCTTCAGGCGGTGCCGTCGGCTCTGCGTCCCACCACCTCGTTCTTCTGCAACACGCCCTTCTCGGCGGGTGGGTTGAGTCTTGGGTCGACGGCCGACTCGCTCCGCACGGACTGGCCGGATCGGGTCTACCGCAAGGCGTACAGCCAGGAATACGACCTTTCCTTTTCGGGCGGCGACGAGAACACGCGATTTTACGTCTCCGGACGATACACCTTCGACCAGGGGCAGATTCTCGACTCCAAGCTCTGGTCCGGCGGACTTCGGGTGAATGTGGAGCAGGACGTGACGAACTGGCTGACGGTGAGTTCGAAGGTGGACGTGAGTACCCTGACCATAAGGGGCACGATTGAGGACGGGCCGTTCATCAACAGTCCGTTCTGGGCGTCCTACTTCATCCCGCCGAACACACCGGTTTACAAACAGCCCAATGAGCCCTCGAGTGGATTCAGGCTTCAGCCGAACTTTGTCTTCTCGTTCAACCCGGTCGCGCAGGAGAAATTCAACGATACGTCGTCCAACAACACCGCCATCAACGGAAGCACCACCTTTGAATGGAGCCTGGGCGGCGGATTTTCGGCCCGGACATTGGTGGGGGTTCAATGGCAGGATCAGTTCGAAAACGATTACGAGGATCCCCGGCTTCCCGCCTATTCCGCCATCGGCGGTTCGCAGTCGCTTCAGCAGGATCGGGAGTTGAATTACAATGCGAGTCACACCTTCAACTATGCCAATACCTTCGATGGGGTGCACGAAGTATCGGGACTGGTCGGCACCGAATTCAGGAAGGAACAGGACATCGACACTGGTGAGAGCGGACGGGGATTCCCCAACAATCTTTTCCGGACGCTACAGTCCGCTGCCGAGCCGACAGGCGTGTTTTACTCGGAAACTGAGTACCGGCAACTGAGCTTCTTCACGGATCTGAGCTACACCTACGATCGAACTTACCAGATCCGGACTACGGTTCGCATCGACGGAAACTCTCGGTTCGGATCGAACAACCGGTGGGGAACCTTTGGAAGTGTCGCGGCCTACTGGCGCCTCAGCGAGGAAGGGTTCCTCCAAGATGTCGGCTTCCTGACCGATCTTAAACTGCGCGCTAGCTACGCCGAGGTCGGCAACAACCAGATCGGCAACTTCCAGTCCCGACGGCTCTTCGGGTCCGCGGGAGAGTATCTGGGCACATCAGGAATTGCGCCGCAGAGTCTCGGGAACGTTAATCTCACCTGGGAGGAGAAGCGCGAGGTCAATGTGGGGCTCGATTGGGCCCTCTTTGGCGGTCGCGTCTCCGGGTCGGTGGACGCCTACCGCAACAACACCGATCGCCTGCTCCTGAACCGGGACCTCCCTCTCGACAGCGGCTTCGGGAGCTTCATCGACAACGTCGGAAAGCTCCGAAATCGGGGGCTTGAGATTGAACTGGAAACGACGAACATCGACCGGGCCTTCCAGTGGCGAACGACCTTCAACATCGCCTTCCAGGATTCCGAGGTCCGCAAGCTCCTGCCGGACGACCGAGAGATCAACGCCGGTGGTGTTTATCGGGTCGGTCGCGCCCCGGATCAGTTTGAGTTGACTCCTTTTGTAGGCGTCAATCCCGCTAATGGGGTTCCACTGTATAAGGACGCCGAGGGAAACCTGACCTACGACTGGACGGATACAGAAGACAACCGCCTGGTTGGAAACACGAATGCCAGTTTCTACGGTGGACTTACGAATCAATTCTCCTACAAGGGGCTTTCGGCCGAGGTCTTCTTTCAGTACGACTATGGCCGCAAAACCTTTAACAACGACGCGTACTTCTTGAGCGCGAATACCTTCTACTTCTTGCGGCGGTCCGGGAACGTGCTCGACTACTGGAAGCAGCCGGGCGACGTCACGGACACGCCGAAGCCCACTGGCTTCTTTGACAGCTTCGGGCCGATTCCCGCCAACGGATTCGGAACGACCCGGTGGTTCGAGGATGCTTCCTACATCCGTCTGAAGCGGGTGCGCATTAGCTACGCCCTGCCTAGTAGCTTCCTGCAACAGATTCCGGAGCTGAGCGGCGTTAACCTGTTCGTTCAAGGCCGGAATCTGGTTACCTTCACGGAATACAACGGCTTTGATCCGGAGGGTGTGGGGGTTGACCTTGGCAGCTACCCGCAGGCCACCACCTTCACCGCGGGCGTCGACGTGACCCTCTAGGTCCGCCCAGCAGACTCAAGGCTCCCGCCCGCGCGGCATCGGGCGGGGACCTCCTTTCCCTGCGGTAGAAGTCCCATTGAAAGTGCCCTTCCTAGCAGACAACCAGTCAATCATGAAACGCAGAGCTACAGCCTTTCTCTTTCTCGTGGTTCTCGGAGGGGGCATCTTCCTCGGAGGATGCGACGTAATCGCCCTCGACGAGGCCGAGCCGACAGGCTCCATCCCCTCCTCACAGGCCTTCACGCAGATTACTGGGTTTCGGTCTGCGCTGGCTCAGGTGTACGACCAGCTGCAGAACGTCGGGCGGTACGGTCAGCAATTCATGCTCTACCCGGAAGCGCTCGCCGACAATTCCACCTTTATTCAGGGCGCGAACCGGTACAATGCACCCACGCGGAATCAGTCCGGTGCCCACCTTACACCGTACGGAAGCTACGGGGCGATCAACTTGGCCAACAACATCATCACGAAGATCCAGGGCTTCGAGGACTTCACCGCTCCGAATAAGCAGGCCGTGCGCGACAAGATTCGTGGACAGGCGCTTTTCCTCCGGGCACTGAACTACTTCGACCTCGTTCGCTGTTACGCCTACGCGCCGGGGCGAGAAGTGAATGGCTTTACCAAGGGGGTCATTTTGCGGACTCAACCTACCGAGTCTCCGGAGGATGCCGACTTCCGGTCGCGAGCCCCCAACACGGAGGTTTACCAGCAGGTCGTTTCGGATCTGGAGGCCGCCATTCCGCTGCTCGAGGGGAAGGATCTTAGTAAGAACCGGGCCAACGCGGCCGCAGCGTACGCCCTCCTCGCCCGCGTTCAGGTCTACCTCCAGAATTGGAGTGCCGCCGAGCAGGCCGCTACGAATGCCCTCGACGCCGCGCAGGGGCTGGGCGCCCGGATGATGACCCCGTCCGACTTTCCGGGTGCATGGTTCGCGCAGACGCTGCCCGGGACGCTCTTCGAGCTGAAGATGAACCCGAACAACGATGGCGCGGCGACCAGCCCCAACGAGTCGCTTGCCTCTTTGTCCTTCGCGTCTCGGGCGGCGGACGAGCCGTCCGACGCTGGATTCCGGACGTTTAACTTCCAGGTTATTCCCTCCGAGGATCTTCTCCAGACGTACCCTCCCGGGGACGTCCGGAGGACCATCATCGACACACTCTCCTCGGGAACTCCTGTTCTGGCCAAGTACAGCCAGACTCTCGGGTCGTTTGCCGACCGGATTCCCATTATCCGGCTCGCGGAAGTGTACTTCCTCCGAGCCGAAGCCCGCGCTGAGCAGGGCGATGCTGCGGGGGCCCGATCGGACTTGAATGTGATCCGTACGAACCGGGGCATTGGCGAAATTGGAAGCAACGTCAGCGGCCAGGCCCTCATCGATTCGATTCTTGTAGAACGACGACGAGAGCTCGTCTACGAGGGACATCGCTTCTTCACCTTGAAGCGCCGTGCCCGGGACATTCCGAAGCCGCAGGCGAACGTCCCTGCCGACGAGCTTTCGTACGAGGACTTTCGTGTCCTCGCGCCCCTGCCGAGCGGGGAGGTGGCCAGCAACCCGGAGCTTGAGCAAAATCCGGGATACTAGGCCGCGACGCCTCCCTGGCGCCCCCTTTCTCTGGGGGCGCCGGTTTCCCCGAGACCCACTGATGCCAAGCACACAACCACCAGATTTACTGTGATGAGTGAGACTGCTACAAGTCGTTTCCGCACGCTCGGCCTCCTCCTACTGAGTGTTCTCTGCACGGTCGTCCTGTCGGGCTGCTTTGATGAGCTCTCCGGGCCGTACGACGGGAAAGATAAGATTGCCTTTGGGTTCGACCTGATAGCCCAGGCCCAATCTGCCGATCAGCCCGCCACGATTTCCGTTTCGGAACCAGCCGGCTCAGAACGAACGATTTCGTTGAAGACGGAACTGATCGGTCCGCAACGGTCCTCGGACACGCAGGTCAACTACGGTGTTGCCCAGGAGACAGTGACGTACGTCAAGGAGTTTCCGGCTGATACTGGAGGGGTGGCCAAGGACACGACCATCCTCGCCCGCGGAACCACCGCGGAGGAAGGAACCAACTACGAGATCTCTGGCTCTTACACGCTGCCGGCCGATTCCAGCTCAGCACCCCTCACCGTGACCATTCTTGACGGCATCCCGGATGATGGAGGGCCCGTTCGGGTTGCACTCCGGCTGGACGGAAATCCTGATGCCAACCTCCAGCCGGCAGAGACGATGCGCTACTTAACCGTCAAGATCGTTCCGAACTAGGCTCCCGGCGGGAAGGACGCTCCGTCATCCCGGCCGAACATCTGCCTGCGGACTCGGAAGTCCGCTGGGGGACTGGACTTTGTTCCGCCTCTGGGCCGAGACGCCGCAAAGGGTTTGTTCTCGCAGAGGAAATAGCATTCCTTATCGGCGATTCTCTCGCCGAATTCCCCCGTTGGCGTCCCTGCGCTAACGGGGGAATTTTTTGTACGCCCTGTCCCAATTCGCCCTCTGCACCGCTGGGAGCGGCTTGTGCTACGGTGCAAAGCATGCGCGGTGCCTTCAAAACAAGCTTCTTCCCGAGAGAAACAGCTACGTCGTCGCTCTGAACTCGACTCAGAGCCCACCTGACGATCGCCGAGCCCTCCACCTTCGGCCGGATGGGCTCCGGAGCTCGTCTGGAGCAACGATGGGGGTCGGTTCTGGCAGGCACACGTGCCGTTCATATATGGCACAACACGTGCTGGGATGATTCGCAGCGGGGGGCACCGCCGGCATTGCTGGGTGGGGCAGGCGTAGAGCATGTGAACAAGAGGTGAGGGGCTTCCTACAATCCCACTCAGCAGGGGAAAACGCATCTTCGCTGCGGTCCGTGAACAGCTTGAACCTACACCGGGTGCCGTGAGACGATTCCTGGGGGGCGTCCTTGTTTGCGTACTTCCTCTCCTGCTAGCAGGGGGGAGCGGGGATGACCCGTTTGATCGGGGGGTGGAAACGTACAAGCAGGATCAGCCCAAGCGGGCGCTTGATCTTCTTCGTCGCGTGTTCCGCCGTGCACCGGCCCGTGTGAGCGAACGACACGGGGCGGCTGCCTTCTGGCTGGGGAAGGCCTACAAGGCCTGCAACCGGCCCGACTCCATGCGGTGGGCTTGGCGAAAGGGAGTGAACGCGCTACGGGACGCAGACCGCTTCGATGCCCGGCTCGTCGATGCTCACCTCTGGGCGAGTTGGTCCAGAGGAGACAACGAAGGTCGTGAGCGGGCCACTGAAGCCTACGTCAGGCTTCTCAGCCACGTAGGGGACAGTGTTCGGGCCTCGGGTCGGTCCGTCTTGCGTCGCCACGTGGCCCAGATGCTTCCACTCCTGAGCGACCGGCAGCGCGCCCGGCTCTTCGTGGCAGGGGCTGACGGCGGCCCCGAAACCTGGGTCTTTCGGGACGACAGTGGCAACTGGCTCGCAGCCTGGTGGCGCCGGCGTGATCCCAGCTTGTCGACCTCCGTAAACGAGCGTGTCGAAGAGCACTTGGCCCGAGTACAGGCGGCCCGGTCAAAATTCGGGCACGAGGACCGAATCGTGGGGTGGGACGAGCGAGGGGATCTGTATATCCGTTACGGACCTCCATCCCATCGAGACTCCGTCCTCTTCACGGATGCCCGATTCTTCAAAGAAGTAATCCGGTTTGGAGTCGGGGTAACCCGGAGTGACTTCCCCGCCAATAAAATCTGGAGCTACCCCGGCGTAGGGAAAAATGGGTATTATCTCTTTGTGGAGCAGAACGGATCGTACAAGCTCGGACGCCCGTTGGATTTGGTGCCTAGAAAACTAAAGGGGAACTTCCACTCCGCAGACCGGAGTCTGAACCGGGCCTACTCGTCTTTGGCTGCGATGCGGCACATCTTCCAGCAGCTGTCACTGCACTATGAGGATGCGGGGGGCGTCTACGACGATCTCGCGAACTACTTCGTCAACCAGCAACTTCTGGCAGACCTCAAGCCCAGTTCTGGGGGGTCAGTGGGGGAGGGAACTGGCGAGCGGACTGTCCGCAAGGGGCCCGGGAGGAATCAACGTGCTCCGAGCGCCGTAGCGAGGAGGGTGGTTCAAAAAGTCCATCATCAGCAGCGCGTGTTCGTTCGGGAGCGTGAAAAGAGCATGCCCCTCCAGCATTCGGACGTTGCCACGAGCGAAACGCCCCTCCCCGTTCAGGCCCGAACAGCCCGGTTCATGGACGAGGACGGGACAACTCGCACGGAGGTGTTTTGGGGCGGCACTGGCGGGCTGGCCGGTGCAGAAACTGGCCGACAGGTCATGCGCGTCTCCCTCGTGCGGTACGGCAGCAGCTACCGGCCGCAGGCCCTCAAGAACTCTGTTCTCGGCCTCAACTGGGCAGAGGAAGGGAGGAGGGCGCAGGTTGCCCCCGAGGTTCTGCAGGTGCAGGGTACCACAGATCCCTACCATCTCGCCCTCCAGTGGAGTCGATTCCAGGTCTCGGGGGAAGACACAGAAACACGCCTCGAAGATCGAACCGGCCGGCAGACCATCCGGATTGACTCCTTGCGGCCGCTTTCCGCGGATCCGGAGCAGCTCGAGATGAGTGATCTTCGACCGATGGTTCCGTCCGGCCGGCAGTTTGAGACCCCCAATCCCGCCGAGAACGCGATTCCATATCCGTTTTCGTCTCTCACCACGGATGCCCCGTTGCTCTTGTACTTCGAGGTGTATCACCTGGCGTACACCGGCCAAGATCGCACAAAGTACAAGGTCGCCTACGAGGTAGAGCGCACAACCCAGGACGGGGGATTCCTGGGGCTCTTCGACGGAACCGACGTCGAACGGACCGAGACCGCAAGCACGTACACCGGTACGCAGAGGACCGCCCCGGAGGTCATCCTACTCGACTGGAACGAGGCGTCCGAGGCCCTCCAGTCGGTAGCGATTACCGTTCGTGTTACCGACCAGACGACGGGTCAGACCGTTGAGCGGCGCATCAACTTCCGGGTCGCGCCGCCGGCAGGGACCTAGCGTCGCCCTCACCCTCTCGGAGCATGCGAAGCTGTCCCGCGCTCATCGGACAAACGGGCCGCATCCCACGACATGGCTTCTCCGGACCCGCCCTCCGAATCCGCGTCGTTCTTCGGACGCGTCCGGGCCGTCGTCGCTCAGATCCCACCCGGACGCGTCACCACGTACGGCGACATTGCCGAGCACCTCGGCCGTCGGGGGGCGGCCCGCATGGTGGGGTGGGCCCTTCACGACGCCGTTGGAAGCGGCCTGCCGTGCCATCGCGTGGTAAACCGCGACGGGGTGCTGACGGGCAAGCGACACTTCGAGACGCCCCGCGCCATGGAGGAGCGGCTGCGTAGCGAAGGGGTCACGTTCGTAGAAGAGGACCGTGTGGATCTCGACCGGCACCACTGGACCCCCAACTCCGGCTGAGCAGGTGCCCGCATCCTCTTTGGGGGCTGCCGAAAGGAAAAGTGCTCATTGAGGCATGGGACCGTCGGAAGAACAGAGGTGCCGTTTTTGTTTCGGCTAGGAGGGGCGTCGTCGAACGGGCACCTTGAGGGTGTCCGAATATATTCCGCCGACGAAACCGTGCCCTCCCCGCACGTTCGAAAACGCGTCCGGATTAGCAACCCGATTGAGGGGGAGCCCGCGCCACTGGCTCGGCCAGTTGGGTCCCCCAGCCGACACCGCCACCCGGGCGTGTTGATCCGTAAACGATCCTATGGGGGGACACGACGGTCCTGGGGAGGGGAACGGATTGGCCTTTACCAGATCTCCTCGATAGAACACTGGAATTTCGAAGTACGAGCCCTTGTCCTCGACGTCCTGGTAGTGACTGAATTCTTTGCGGAGCCGGAAGGTCCCAAATGTAATCGGATAAATGATATCGACAGCAGCGATGCGCTCGACGTTCCGGGCTTCGATGAAAAACGTGTTTTCGACCTTCAGCGAGTCGGTGTCGAAGGGACCCGGGAACACGCAGGGCAGCAGAAACCCTGAGCCCCCGGAGAGGTCCGGCGGCTGGTCGGGCGTCGTCGTGGTGGCTGACGTCACCGATGCTCCATCATCTTGGACGACCACTTGGTAGGAGGTAGACGGCCGGATGGGGTGCGCGGTCCAGAAGTTGTGGATCCGAACATCCCGCCCGCCGAGCGTCGTCAGGGAGTCACGCAGAGGAATCCGTTCGCCGGTGTCGAGGTTTTTTAGGTAGACCCGTACGCCGAGAGTGGGCGGGGCTCCAAGCTGTGTTGTGTCGTCGATCGGGGCAACCCGGATGGCCTGCGTGTCGGCGGCGACGTTGAGCGCACCGAAGAGGGAAAACCGGTACTGATCGGACGGTCGAAAGACATCGACGGTCGGATCACACCCAGGTCCGAGCAGCAAAACAGCGGCAAGGAGGGCGGCCACCATCAACACTGTGCGGCGCGGCCTGCGCAAGCAATCACAGTCCATGGTAGGCTAGAGAGCCTTCTTGTTCAGGGATTTCGACGTCGGAGGGGCACCCGAATCGTGTCTGAGTAGATGCCGGCAACGAATCCATGCCCTCCCCGAACGTTCGAAAACGTATCGGGACTCACGATCTGATCGAACGGGAGCCCGCGCCACTCCTCCGGCCAGCCTGGGCCCCCGGATGCCACCGCTACGAGGGCGTAGGGATGAGTAAACTCTTCGAACCCTGCACACTCCTGAGACGGGCCCGGTGGAGGGTCCGGATTGAGACGAACCAGCTCCGGGCGGTAGAAGACGAAAATCTCGAAGATCCCCCCGTTTCTTTCGATCGTGTTGTAGTAGCTGAAGTCGTTGCGCGTACGGAGGGTCTCCTGCTCGGTCTCGTAGGTGACGGGGTAAATGGCGTCGGCAACCGCGATGTGTTCGATATTTCGGGCCCTGACGACGAACGTGTTCGGCGGCTTCAGCGGATCGATTTCAAACGGGCCCGGAAAAATGCAGGGTAGACGGAGGCCCGGACTGTAGGAGAGATCAGGCGGGCGCGCCGGCGTCGTCGTGGTGGCTTTCGTCACGGCGTCTCCATTGCGCTGGACGGACACCCGATAGGTGGTAGAGGGCCGGATGGAATGCGTGGTCCAGAAGTTATGGACCCGAGCATCTTGCTCCCCCACCGTCGCGAAGGAGTCACGCAGGCGGACCTCTGCCTTGCCGTCAAGATTTTTGAGCATGACGGTACCGTCAAATTCGGGAGGGGCGCCAATCTGCGTCGTGTCCCCGAGGGGCTCTACCCGAATGACCTGAGTATCGGCGGCAACGTTGAGGGCCCCAAAGAGAGAGTACTGATACTGCTCGGAAGGTCGAACTACGTCTACAGTAGGATCGCAGCTCGCGAAGAGCAATGCCACCGCGGAAAGGACGGCCAGGGCAGGGCGCGTAGGGGCCCACTCCGAGCCGAGAACGCGTGACGTTCCGTAGAAATTAAACACAAACGAGAGAAAAACGGAGAGCAGTCTGTGAGAGGTTCTGTAAAGGGGGGCGTAGGACCGAAGACGCCTGCCGAACGCGATGACATTCGGGGGCGCTGGGCAACGCCCTCCGAGCAGCCGCTGATCAGAGGCCGACCTTGACGGAAAGGTAGGGGATGACGGGGAGCTGGTTGACCCGGTCGAGCGTGAAGATGTCGATGTAGAAGACATTGGCGCGGTCGTATGCGTTGATTGCTCCGGCTTCCACCGAGAGCTGAGCGGCGGACCAGTCGATGGTGCGCTTGAGCGACACATCGAGCCGGTGGTAGGCAGGAAGACGTGCGCCGTAGGCGCGACCGAAAAGCGCACGGGGGATTCCGATGCTTTCGGATGGCTGATCGCGGAGTCCCCGGATCTCGAGCATCGTGTCGTACCCGTAGACACTTGTGAACGGGAGCCCAGAATTGTACTGCCAGCGCGCGCTGGCCGTGATCCAGTCCATCTCCATACTGGCGGTGAGGCCGAGTTTGTGGCGAACATCGTGTGGAGGGGGAAACTCCACGGGCGGGTCGCCGCTCGACACCTCGGCTTGGTAGTTCACCTGTCCGTATCCGTACGAGAGACCGAGCCGAACGGGCCCTCTGTTGTACTGGACCGAGAGATCCGCCCCGAAGGCCGTTCCCCTCGCCGGAACCAGATCCGTGTTGAAGCGCACGATGGGCGTCCATTGCGCAACGGGAAGGTTCTGCAGGTCTTTGTACCAGCCCTCCAATGAGAAGCGCGTGTGTTGGCCCAGCCGTTGGTCCCAGCCCAGCAGGGCATGGATGGCCTCCGAAGGGCGATTCTCGAAGGGGGTAGGAACGAGTGCCTGAAAGGTCGACCCCGCGTCCCGTTCGTCGGTAATGCCGACGATGAACTGGCGATAAGTCCCGCCCGCAGCCGTAATCTTCGTCTGGTCGGACCCTTGGGGACGATACGAGAGGTGGAGCCGGGGCTCAAACGAAAATCCGCCCAGTGATACCGGAATCTGGGCTCCGAGACTCGGATTGACTGTGAGCCGGTCCCCCCATGACAGCTCCGCACCGAGGTGCGTGGCAATGGTGATGAGAAATCGGTCTGTAGTCTGAACGCCGAGGAAGGGCTGGGTCAACCCGTACGCGTACTTATCGGCCCGTACTTTTGCGCTCCACCGTAGCGTGTTGCCCCACAGCGCCGGCTGCTTCAGGTCGAAGTTCGTGTAGATGCGCCAGGTGCTCGCCGTTCGCTCCGTGCCATCGGGGGATTGCACGGCGTTCCCGAACCGGCTCGTCCCGAAACTGACGTCGAGGACCTGCGCAGAACGCCCCCCAAAAATGAGGCACTGGCCCCCCAGGGCCGTATTGTTCCAGCGGAAGGAGGACGCGCGCTCCGGATCGATGCGCCCACGGTCGTACGTCCGAAGGCCCACAAATGAGCACTGGCTCGACTCCGACTGCGTGTGGACCTTGGCCGTGACGTCGTAGAACTCGTACGGTGCCTCCTGACCCAGCAGGGTCGGGCCCGACTGCTCGATCAGGGAGTGACGGGCATTAATCAGGAACGAGCTCGATCCTCGCTGGAGCGGCCCCTCAACCTGAGCCGACGCCAAAAACGGGCCGCCCCCGAGAGTCCCCTCGAAGCTCTCGGTATTTCCGGCGCGCAACTGGATATCTAAAACCGACGAGATCCGGCCCATGTATTCGGCCCCGAAGCCTCCAGCGTAGAAGTCGGCACTCGACACCAGGTCGCCCGGGAACGCAGAGTAGAAGCCGATGATGTGGAAGGGCTTGTAAATCGGGATGCCATCGACAAGGACGAGGTTCTGGGAGGGCGTGCCGCCACGAACGTAGAGGCGTCCCCCACGGTCCCCCGTCGTCGTGACGCTGGGAAGGCCTCGCAGGTACGAAGATAGGTCACTCCCAGGCCCAGGCGTGGGGATCGTCTGAATTTCGGCACTACGAATTTGGCGCAATCCTGCCTCGGCCTCCTCGACGGGCTGGCGCCCTTCGACGGTCACGCCCTCCAGGGTGCGGGGCGACACGGACAGGGACACCGACACGGTTCGTCGCTCACCGGCGGCGAGGCGGAGGGTGTCGCGATAAGACTCGTACCCGACGAAACTCACCTGCAGACGATAGCGGCCCGGAGTAAGCTGGGCGATCTGGTAAAACCCTTCCGCGTCGGTAGCGGCAGCGGCCTGCACCGTACCCGTCCCGTCACGAAGAACGACATTTGCCCCTTGCAGGGCCCGGCCATCGGAGGCAGCGCGCACGAATCCCCGTACGACGGCGTCCTGTCCTGCCTCCTGTGCCTGAGCCGGAGCGCCCCCTCCGGTCAAAAGAATCACACCCGCCAGGAAGAGGGAGAGAAGCGACACGCGATCGCGCATTTGCCGAGTGGATGTTACGGTACAGAGCAGCGCACAGGAACCAAATTCGCTTGGCAGAAGACCGGTCCCGCGGGACGTCTCGCCGGGCAGGGGTCTGGAACGCGAAGAGGAAGAGACTGGACCCGCACCCCCCAGAGTCGCGTGGGGCCTTCATCCCGCTAGCACGAATCCGGTTCTACGGCCGTTTGCTTTCTATTTCAACGCTCCCAAAATAACGCATCCTCGGGGCAAAATCGTTTCGGAAAAAAGCGTTCCATTCCGCTCACCAAGGAGAGCGGGCTCGCGACAGTGGTCGGAGGAGGGCGCCCTCTGGGTACGCGCTAATCGCGGAACGTACCGGAGTCCGCGCGTTAAGACCTTTGAAACAGAAGTGAAATGGTTGTGCTCGTAACTGCAAGTCTCACCGCCATGCTACTGTACTCTGCCGGCGTCACCAGCTGTGACTCGTCGCGCTACCGGACGCTGCTACGACTTGGAACGATCCTTTGCATCGTAGGGGGAATCCTTGCTGCATGCGGAGGGGGGAATCAGCTCAGCGGGGAGAGCCCAGATAAGATTACAGAAGAGGAGATCCAGGAGATAGGGACTGTGAGCAACGCGTACATCCTTGTGGAGCGGCTCCATCCCGACTGGCTACAGAAACGTGGAACAGACAGCTTCACAAACCAAAGTACCGTCGGGGTGTACGTGGAAGGTTCTCGGCGGGGAGGACCCAATGTGCTCCGCCAGATCAGCGTCATGAACGTGAAGTCAATAGAGCACCTCAGCTCCAGTGAGGCCACGCTCAGGTACGGGAGCGGGCACCCCCATGGTGTTGTGCGGGTTCAGCTGAAGTCGTCTACCTCGCGCTGAGGGAGGCGTCGGCCCGCACACGGCCCCCTGATCGCTTCGGAATCGAAGGGGGGCGAAGCTGGACTCCGCTCCGAAAAAACTTCCACTGGATCCGAAAAAGGGGTTCCTGAACGCAGCGTGCTGCCCGGCGGCACCAACGCGTTGACCCAGCTAGTGCACCTCGGCCCCGTTTATCCGAACAACTCTGCGCCGAAAGGAATCCCCCAGTGGAATCGGGCCGGGTCAGCGATGATGTCCCGATCGCCGCCCGGTTCTCGTCGGGCCATCAATGGTTTGAAACGCAGGGCCGGCGGGCCTACCACGGTTCCTGGCCCCAGAGTCCGTGCCTGAATCAAAGGCGTCGAGCGTGGCAGATTAGAACGCTCCTGGGTGAGTAAAACTTGCCGGTGCGCGGGGCGTGAAGCACAATTTGGGGGTGTATTAGATCGCCGTGAAATCGGCTGCCCGTGAAACTTGCGCCCGACCACTCAAATATCAATGAGTGACACATCGCGGGGTGGAGCAGTGGTAGCTCATCAGGCTCATATCCTGAAGGTCGCGGGTTCGAATCCCGCCCCCGCTACCGTACCGAACGTTTCCTGGCGGCTTCCTCACGGAGCCGCCTTTTCGTTTTCCGGGGGGGCTCACAGACCCGTGGTCTACCGTCCTGCAAACCGGCCGATATACTTCCACCTGGCAGGTGGTACCGATGCCCGGTCACTGACCGTGGGAGACCTGTCCTCAACTCCTGTGGAGGGAGCGCCGCGTATATCTTGCTCGGGGCAAGGAGCCAAGCGCCTGAAACTACAGCCCCGCGTGCACGGCGATCGTTTGAAGTATTCGGTCATTTACAAAAAATCGGAGACGGGTTGAGGTCAAACTGAATGCTTCTCCGAACCAACGGCCGGGGGAAACCGGAGCTATTGACAACCAGTTCAGATCCTTGTATTCTAAAGCTAGTTCATCCTGTTTCAGAACAGTTCAGGAACAGAGTCCCCCTCGATACCAATCCCCTTCAACCTGCGGTGAACGGACCTAGAAAACGCCTATGATCATCGCTACAAGTCAGTTTCTTCTCTCCATCCGCTGACTGTTCTTCCTCCTGTCCTCTGAAACAAACTGATCTTTTCGCATGGGAAGTCCAACCATTGACGACGTTGCGGAAGCCGCAGACGTATCGAAGGGCACAGTCTCAGCCGTCATCAACGACGCTGACACTGTTAGCGACTCGACGCGCAGCAGGGTTCTTGACGTCATCGATGAACTGAACTACCGGCCTCGTGCATCTGCGCAGCGGGGATTTCAGCGGGGCGGTGAGCGAAGCCTGGGTCTTATCATCAAAGAGTCCGCCAATCCGTACTACGCGAACGTCATCGCGGGGGCCCGCCAGCACGCGAATGAGCACGGCTACTCCATCCTCACTGCCAGTTCTGAAGGCGACTACCAAACGGAACAGGAAATTGTGGACGTCTTCGTTGCCAAGGATGTGGCTGGCCTCATCGTGGTGCCGGTGCTTGGGGAGGAGACCGACGTCTCGTACCTGTACGACCTGAAGCGGCGCAACTTCCCATTCATTCTCCTGGAAGAAATCCAGGGCGTGCAGTGCAATTTGGTGGACATCGATAACGTGCGCGCCCTGAAGCGAGCAGCGCTGTATCTGATCGAGGCGGGCCACGAGAACCTGGTTCACTTTGCTGGCCCGGAGTACTCGATGCACAGTCGCGAGCGTGCGGCTGGTGTTCGGGAGGCCTACAGCGAATCGCCCCTGGCCTTTAGCGCCGAGCGCGTCATTCCGGCCGGGGCGCGCCTGGAGGATGGCTACGAAACGGGCCTGGAGTATTTTCGGGATCGGAGCCCGGCCGACCGCCCGACCGCCGTTCTCTGCTACAACGACCTCGTTGCTCTCGGGCTCATGCGGGCCCTGTCGGAACTCGGTATTCGGGTTCCCGATGAGGTCTCGGTCATGGGATGTGACAACATCGGGTTCGCCCAGTACGGCTGCGTCCCGTTGTCATCAATCGACATTCCGAAAGTGGAGATGGGGCGAGCGGCGGCAGAGATTCTGGTCCGCCACGTTGAGTCGGACCGGAAACTACAGCACGAGAAGCAGCGACTGGAGGCGGAACTCGTCCTCCGTGACTCGACGCGGTCGCTCTGAGATCCCGGATTTCCTGGGCCGACGCGGGTCCGGAAAATTTCTCAATCCGTCCGCCCGTCTCGTGCGGTAGAAGATTCAGGAGCCAGGTCCCGCGAGGAGAATCGCTCCGGGCTGCCCCCGCCTGTGGTGCCGATGTTCTCCGTGCCTCGATCCATTCCTTTCTATGGAACGCCGCGAATTTCTTCGGACGTCTGGTCTTGCTGGACTCGGTACCGCCGCGTGGTCGGCACTTTCGGGGCCTCGGTTTGCACCGTCCCGGTCGACCGGGGGCGCGCCAGATACAGCCGAACGGCCGAACATCGTCGTGATCCTGGCCGACGACATGGGGTTTTCCGACGTGGGCTGCTACGGGGCCGAGATTGATACCCCCACGCTGGACGGGCTCGCCGAAGACGGGCTCCGGTTCACACAGTTCTACAACGCTGCCCGCTGTTGCCCTACCCGGGCCTCGCTCATGACGGGGCTCTATCCCCATCAGGCAGGCGTGGGCCACATGCGGGCCGACCTGGAGCGGCCGGCGTACCGGGGCCACCTCAACGATCGCTGTGTTACGATCGCGGAGGTGCTCGGGGCCGAGGGGTACCAGACGATGATGTCAGGGAAGTGGCACCTTGGCAAGGAGTACGCTCACTGGCCGAATGCCCGGGGGTTCGATCACTTCAGCGGGCTTCTGGAGGGCGTGAGCGATTACTTCAATCCTCCGCCGAACCGGACAATCGTGAAGAAAAACGCCCCGTATGCCCCCCACAGTAAGGGCGTCTTCAAGCCGGAGTCGCAGTTGATGCCCGATTTCTACATGACGGACTTCCTAAGTTCGGAGGCCGTCGACTTCGTCGAGCGGGGCACTCGAAACGACGATCCGTTCTTCCTCTACCTGTCCTACACGGCTCCGCACTGGCCCATTCAGGCGCGGGAAGACGACATTCAGAAGTACATTTCTCGCTACCAGGAGGGGTGGGACCCCATCCGGCGTGCCCGGTACGAACGCCAAGTCGAGCAGGGAATTATTGACGAGCAGTGGAGCCTTCCGGACCGGGACCCCCGGGTTCCGGACTGGTCGGAGGTGGATGATCAACGGCGATGGACGCGGATGATGGCCACGTACGCCGGCATGATCGACCGGATGGACCAGGGCATTGGCCGAGTCGTGGATGCCCTGGAGGCGGCCGGAGAGCTCGAGAATACCCTTCTTTTCTTCGTCTCGGATAATGGTGCAGCCGCCATCGGCCTTGACCGAACCCCCGAGGCGAAGGCCGGCTCACCGGAATCCTACATGGGCTACCACCGGCCCTGGGCCAACGTGAGCGACACGCCATTTCGGCGCTACAAAATCTGGACCCATGAGGGGGGCATCGCCACGCCCGGCATCGCCCACTGGCCGGATGGAATTGTGAATCCGGGGCGCCAGTCCGACCGGCTCAGCCACGTCGCAGATGTCCTCCCCACGTGCCTCGACGCTGCGGGTGTGCACTACCCCTCGACCTACGACGGTCGCGAGATTGTGCCGGCGGACGGTGCGAGCCTGATGCCTGCGTTCCGGGATCAACAGCCCGCTTCGGGTGGGCACGAATCCCTTTTCTTCACTCATACGGACAACCACGCCATTCGGACCCAGCAGTGGAAGCTCGTCACGTCCGATGGGCGCAAGACCTGGGAGTTGTACGACATGGTGGCAGACCGGACCGAGACCACGGACGTTTCTGACGAGCATCCCGAGATCGTCGCGCGCCTTGCCGATCGCCACCAGGAGTGGTCCGACCGGGTTGGGGTTCTCCCATGGTCCGAATACCGGAAGATCCGGAAGCGGCAGAAGAGCGAATAGTGCTGCGGGGCCGCAACCCCCCCTCCGTCCTGATTGCCGCGGCTTCTGCGCCGAGACTCCTCGGCGTGCCGCCGACTTCCCCCCTCGCTACACACCAAATTGACAGTCAACTGCATGTCCGACGACGCCTCCGAGCCCAGCCGCCGTGCATTCCTGCAGTCGGCTCCCTTCGTGGCACTCGCCCCAAGCGCGCTTTCGGGAACAGGCGCGCGGGACCAACAGGCTCCCCGGGAGCGGGACGACGACCTGCCGTCCCTCCGTACGAAGTTGCTCGACGTGGTGCCGGAGCCGATCGTGCCGTCGCGGCCCGACCTGAAAGAGATGTACAATGCGTGCTGGGCCATTGGATACAAGCAGACCCACTACGGGACCCCGCAGAATGGATTCGTTCGGTGGTACATCGACGAGGCATTCGACAACCGGCTCTTCCAGTGGGACCTCTGTTTTGCGCTCGCCTGGGCGAAGTACGGCCAGGGCGCCCTCCCGAGCATCGAAAGCCTCGACAACTTCTACCGCAAGCAGCACGACGATGGGGCCATTGCGGGGGTCATCAAGGAGTCGGACGGGTCGGACGACCAGCCGAAGGACGCGCCCTGGTTCACGCGGAATAATCTGTTTTCGTGGATCGAGTACGAATATTACAAAACCACTGGCGACGCCTCCCGCTTCGAGCGGGTCGTACCTGTGCTGGCCGACTATGCCCGGTGGGTGAAGCAAAACCGGCGGCACGACAACGGCCACTACTACTGGTCGGGCTGGAGCAGTGGCATGGACAACTCCCCTCGCTCGGTGGCCGATGAATTTTATCCGCCGTACAGTTGGGTCGACTACGATGCCAACGAAGCCCTGGCGGCGCATTATCTCGCGAAGATGGCCGACGTCATCGGCGCGCAGGGCGTGGCCGACGAGTTTCGCGCCCTCCACGACGATCTGAAGACGCTCGTCAACCGCGACATGTGGAGCGAGACGGACCAGTTCTATTGGGACCTCGACAAGGATGGCTCCTTCATGAAGGAAATGACGGTGGCCTCGTTCTGGCCGATGTGGGGACGCATCACAGACCGTCGACACGTCGACGGCCTCGTCCAACACCTGAACAACCCCGACGAGTTCAACCGGCCTCACCGCGTGCCTACCCTCGCCGCCGACCACCCGAAATATAGCCCGAAGGGCAACTACTGGCGTGGCTCGGTTTGGGCGCCCACTAACCACATGATCACGAAGGGGCTCGTCGCGAATGGACGACATGAACTTGCCCGTGAGATCGTCGTGAACCACCTCGATAACCTCTCCGAGGTCTTCCAGGACACCGGAACGGTCTGGGAGAATTATGCCCCAGAAAAGGCCGCCCCCGGCGATCCGGCCTCACCAAACTTCGTCGGTTGGTCGGCGGACGGGCCCATCGCGCAACTTATCGAGCACTACATCGGCATCACGCTCGACGTGCCGAACAACATGGTCGACTGGACGCTGCTGACGACCGAAGAGGTGGGGGTGCGCAACCTCGTCTTCGACGATGTCACAGTAGCGCTGAAGGCAGCCGCCCGCGACGCGCCCGACGACCCGGTAGAGCTGACCGTTGAGACGCCGACGGCCTTTGACGTGCGCCTGCACGACGGCACCCAAGAGACGACGGTCCGCGTGGAACCCGGCACGAACACGTACACGGCAAATCTGACCGATGGAAATTAGGGGGGACGCCCCCCGTCGCCCCGTGAAGCCGGTCTACTGCGTCCAGACATTGTCGGTACGGTCGACATCCGGAAAGAACTGTTGCGGGTCGATCTCGATGCGCTGCACCGTGCCACCGGGTAGCGTGACGGTGGCTTCGCGCTGGCCCTCCAGCCAACGATCGACTGAGATCCGAGTGGTGGCGGTTGAGCCATCCGCGTAGGTGGCCCTCACCAGCACCGGCATCGGCATGCGACCCTGGTCCTCGACAGCCACCCGGACGCGGTCGTCGGAAGCGTCGACGCTGGCGATGGCCTGGTCGAGGGTCCACGTCGTGTCGAGGAACGACCGCCACAGCCAGTCGAGCTCCCGGCCCAGCTCGTCCTCAAATGTGTTGAACAAATCGTAGGGGTAGGGATGCTTCCCCGTCCAGCGCTCCGCGTAGGCCCGGAAGGCATCCCGGAACGCCTCAGTACCCACAGTGCCTTCGAGGGCGCGCAGCATGCGGCTTGTCTTGTCGTAGGAGGCCACCACGAGGGCGCCGACCGAGGGGAAGAGGTCGCCGTGCCGCATCGGTGGGGTCTCGCGGGCCGTACCGGCCCGGCGGAAGTAGCCGGAATCCTCGGCCCAAGGCTCGACCTCTTTGCCCCAGTAGGCAACGCGGCCCTCACGCGTCCAGTAGGTCACCGTGCCCTCGTCCATCCAGATGTGGTCGGTCTCCTCCGAGCCCACCATCATCGGAAACCACTGGTGGACGATCTCGTGGAGCGTGGTGCTATGAAGGCCCTTCGGGCTGGAGCCCTCGCCGTGGAGGATGGTCACCATCGGGTACTCCATGCCGCCGCCCACGAAGCCTTCGACGAGTGTCATGTGCGGGTAGGGATACGGCGTCAGGTGATTGGACAGGTACTCAATTGAGAACCGACCGTACTCGGCAGCCTGAGGCCAGGCGCTGCGGTCGGGGCGGTAGAAGGCATGGATGAGGGCCGTTCCCTCGCCGGTCTCGGCGGCGGTGGCGTCCCACACGTACTGGTCGGAGGTCCCCAGCGCCACGTCGCGCACATCCTCGGCCTGAAAGTGCCAGGTCAGGTGCTCATCGTCGCTCGCCCGCGTAGCGGTGCCGGCCCCGCGCTCCTCCGGACCAACGACGGTCACGATGCTGTCGGCGGCACGGGCCCGGTCGAGACGCCGCTGGACGCTCGAGGGAAGCACCTCGTCGGGGTTCTCCAGGGTTCCGGTGGCGCCCACGAGCCATCCTTCCGGCACAGTCAGCTCCACGTCATAGTCGGCGTGGTCCATGTAAAACTCGGCGTGCTGAAGAAAGGGATCGGTGTCCCAGCCCTGTACGTCGTCGTAGACGCTCATCTGGGGATACCAGTAGGCGAGGAAGTACACCTCCCCGTCGGTGCCCTGGCGGGGCGAGGGGCCCTTCTTGCGGAGCTTGTAGCTCCAGGCAAAGTCGAGCCGGACGGTGTCGCCGGGGGCCACGTCGCTCGGTGGGTCGATGCGCATGACGGTGTTCTGGATGTCGTAGCCGACCTCGGCCGAGCGCGGCCGTTCGGCAATCGGCTGGCCCTCGACTTCGACGCGGGAGAGGTGCATGCCCCCAGGGGTGCTCAGGGCGGTGCGCCGGGCGGAGCCCTCCTTGTAGATGTTCTGTCGCAGGTGCACCACGAGCTGGCGGAGCGAGTCCGGCGAGCGATTGACGTAGGTGATGGTCTCGGTGCCCCGCAGCGTGCGCGTCTCGGGCGAGAGGGTGGCATCGATTTCGTAGTGGGCCGTGTTGGTCCAGTAGTTGTCGCCGGGGTGTCCGGTCGTCGTTCGTGTCCCATTCTCGAGGGCGGCCTGCCAGCGGGGCGGTGGCTGAATCGGGTTGGGTACGGCCCGGCGCTGCTGGGCGAGCGCCGGCGCGACGCTGGTGGCGAGCAGGGCGACCGTGAGAAGGAAGAGGCGGATTCGCATGAGGAAGTTGGCCGGGTAAGTTCTGTTATTGCAGAGAAAATGTCCCGCCATACGAGGAATGCACAAAGGCTAGAGGTCGAGCCGAACGGCGTTCCCAAGCGAGGAGGACGCGGCCCGCTCCCCGTCCACGTCCACCCGAAACCGGTCGCCGTCCCGTACCACGGCGACGTGGCGGCCGCGCACCGGAACGTCCTCGACGGCGACGTGCTCAACCTCAAACGGGAAGGGATCCACGACCACGTGATCGTCCTTCGGGCGGACACCGGCGAGGTACCGGATTAGCAGGTCGACGATCCAGGAGTGCTGATAGTCGTCGATGCCCCGGTACCGGCACGCCTGCCCCGTAAGCGGATTGTAGTGCTCGAAGCAGTTGGGACGGTCTGGGTCGCCGTCGAAAAAGAGCATCCGGGCGAACCGGTGAATAAGGGTGGCGGCCCGCGCCCGGAGAGCATCGTCGTCGAAGCGCAGGGCTGCCTGCCCGAGGGCCTCCGCCACATGGCTGTTTGTCATCGGCCACACGCGCCCGTTCCAGGGGCAGTTTTTGCGCTGGCCCTTCCAGTGCGGCGCCGCGCTGAAGGTTGGGTCGTCGCGGCTCGTGGCCGGTACCGGGTACGGCGTCCAGAACGCATCGGGATCGGACAGATGGCGCTTCAGGCCCGGGAGGTGCCGCTCCTCCACGAGGTCGGTGAAGTACGGGTAGAAACAGACCGCCGCCTTTACGCCCGTCCGCTCCCCGGTTTCCGGATCGACGTCGTAGAAGAGCTCGTCGTCCGGATCCCACATGGCCGATCGGAGGGCCTCGCCCGTCGTCTGCGCCGCTGCTCTCCAGCGCTCAGCGTCGCCGGGTCGATCCAGAACCGCGGCCATGCGGGCCAGCGCCTGCTTCGTCTCATACAGTTGCACGGCCGCGTCCACCCCCTTCAGCCGAAAGATACGGCCCCAGTGCACCTCGTCGGCCTCGGGCTCGACGGCGACGTAGCGGTGCATGTACTCCTGGCCGGTCTCGTAGTGGTTGAAGATGTCGTAGAGGCCACTATCCTCCGGGTCGCGCTCCCGGTCGAAGTAGTCGACATAGCTCGCGAGGCCGTTGTAGGCGCGCTTCAGAAAATCGGGATCGGGGTGCACCCGATGCACGCCCCAGGTGTGGCCCCAGTTCGTATGGTAGAAGCTCTCATCGTGAACGTGGTGGGGGAAGACGTGCCCGTAGAAGCCCCCGTCGTCCCGCTGACCGTCGATGAAGTTGAGGAGGCTTCCCTGCGCGAAGGTCGGCTCCGGCAGCCATCGCGTCTCCCGCATGTGGCACTGCGCACTGTACGTGATGTGCTTGCGGAAGTACTCGGGGCCCTCGTAGACGGCCGGATGCTGGAAATTGCCCTCCGGTTCGGTCCGCGAGAGCAGGTGCAGGCCGTACCAGCGGTACCAGTACGTCGTCTCCAAATGGTCGTCGGAGCAGGAGAGGGAGGGCACGCGCTCGAAGTGATCGGCCCACGCCTGCGTGCTTCGCGCAAGTGGGGCGTCCTCGTCGAGAAGAGAGGTGACCCGTGTGCCGGCCTGCTGAGCCGTCGGGGCCATCCCCAGGGCGGCTGTGGCCGAGGCTGTTCCGTCGGGCGGGACGGCGAGGGTCGTAAGAAGCCCCGCGTAGGCCGCGCCGGAGGGCCCCTCGTTTGGGTGCTCGAGAGCGGGGCCGAGTTCCTCACCGTCGTGGGTTTCGTAGAACGGCGTGTACGACCAGCGGGGGGGACGCGGCCCGGATTCGCTGACGACAGCGGAGGCGGACAATGGGACGGGCCGCAGGCCAAGGGCCCCCCCAACATCGTGTGCCGGCCGGTTGTCCTTCCGGTGCTGCTCGGTGAAGCGAACCTGCCGGCCCGGGGTCTCGATAGTCTTAGGCCCTGCGCCCGGGGAGGCGGCGGGCCGCCGGGTCCACGCCACGACGCGAACCGTCTGGGGCGTATCGCCGGTGTTGCGGAGCCTCAAGGTCGAGAGCAACACGTCGGTGGGGCACACGGCCCGCCGCTCTACGACCTCGATCGGTCCGTTGGTCGCAAACGTCTGTCGGAGGCGGTCGGGCCGCCAGTGTTGGCCGGTCGACCGAAGGCCGAGAGGCTGCCCGTCGTCGTCCAGCAGCGTCACGGTGAACGGGGTTGGCACCGCAAAGTCGTAGTAGTGGGCGTCGTCCCAGAAGCCTGGGACCTCCGTATACTCGGGGTGAGGCGGCGCAAAGAGCACCCGCTCCCCGCCGCCCAGGTACCATTTGCCGTCGTCGCGGCCGAGATACGAGCAGATCCCAGAATCAGAATCGGACACGGGACTGAGGAGATGCTGCGGGAGAAGAGAAGCGGGAGGCCTAGCGCGGGTCGAGGGCAAGGACGAGGGTCTTGCGGGCGAAGCGGCCGTCGGTCGCGGCAAACGGGACGTTAATTCGGGCAATCCCGTCGGCGACCGACTGGAGCGTCCCGCCCTCGACGCTAGACACCGCCTGGTCGAAGACGCGGACGCGGAACGGTTCGGTGGTGCCGGCCCGCCCCTCCACCGTGATGCGGGCGGTCGCTCCCTCAACCGCAGTCGAAATGACTCGGTAGCCCTGTGAGCGGTCGCCGGGAGAAGGGCTAGGCTGTTTCGCTAGGGCTGCCACCCCACCAGTGCGATCAAGGACGATATCCGTTTGCTGGTCGGCCTCGAAGCGAATCGGGGGCGCCAGAACCCCCTGGGCCGTCGAGTCGGAGCGGGAAACGGACTTTCCGCTAACCCGAATCGCCTGGACCGACGTGCCCGCGGGCAGGCCGGGGGCGAACTCGACCGTCACGGGCGGCCCCTGCTGACGCACAACGCGGTAGCGGGTCGTCGTGTCCGTACGGCTCATGTTCAGGCGGAGGTGCGTATCGCCGACCTGGAGGTTTCGTACGGCCACTGTGTCCCAGGCGGCTGGGAACTGAGGGGCCAGTCGGGCCCGCTGCTCGGTCGCTACGGGCGTCCACCCGACCATTCCTTCGAGGAGCGGAAGGAGCGAGTTGGTCTCGGACCATGCCTGGTGCGGGGAGAAGCCGTTCGGCTCGTACCGGTTGCCATTCAGGACCTCTTCGATAAACCCGGCTGCCCAGTGGTGCTTCACGTACAGGTTGTTGCGCACGTGACGGTAGCCCTGCGCGGGACGCCCATATTTGTACTCGGCCAGGGCCGTCCATCCCGTAAACAGCGGCCAGACGGTACCGAGGTGGTAGCTCGATGGGTCGTACAGCGACGAGGTCCGGTCGATGATGCGGACCCCCCAGTCCGAGGAGAACCGATTGCTCGCAAGAGCATCAAGCACCGGATCGGCCTTCGCCGGCTCGACAGCTCCCACGTCCATGCCCACGGCCGGCATCACGGTGACGGCGTCGTTGAACGAGCCATTCCGGTTTTTCGCCTGGGCGAAGAACTGCTGGTCGGGGTTCCAGAAATCGGTGTTTAGCGTCTCGTAGACACGGTCTGCCTGCTGGCGATACGACCGGCGCAGCGAATCTCGACCGGTTAGGCCGGCGAGATAGGCGGCGTCGGTGAGGGCCTTCCACCAGAGGCTCGACAGGTAGAACGTGCTGTGCGCCTCGTTGAGCTCCCCGAGTTCGATCCAGCCGTGGCCCACGTTGGTATTTTCAATAAGCCCGTCGCCGTCGGTGTCGGTCGACCGGAGAAAGTCCATCGCCCGCTTGACGTGGGGCCAGCTTTCACGAAGGAACGCCCGGTTGCCCGACGTTCGGATGTAATCGGCCATCAGGAGAACATAGAGCGGTGTCGAGTCGGCCGCGTTGAACTGCTTGACCCCCGGTCCGGCCGTGTTCAGGGCGTGGTAGATCTTGCCCCGCAGATCTTGGTTCTCCTGAAGAAGCTGCAGCTGGTCGCGCACGAGGTCGGTATCGCCATACGCGTTGACGGCCAGTCCCGACCACACGGCGTCGCGACCAAAGTACCATCCATACCCGGGCGTTCCACTCGCCCATGCTCCGCCCTGAGGGTTCGAGAACCCGTACCCAGCCATCAGGCCCCGTCCGAGATGGGGGGTAGCGATGCCGAACCGGTCCGATCCGACCAGCGCCCATCGGTACAGCCGGTTGAATGTCGAGTCGGGAGACACGATCGTCGCGGACTGGTCGAGCAGCGTCTCGTAATGCTGCACTACATCGGCGTACACCTCGCGGGGCGCGCCCACCAGCCGACGGTAGTCCGCCTCGACTGCGTCTTCGCCTTCGTTGCTACCAGCAACGCCGTACACGAGCGTGTGGTTGTTTTCATCGTCGAGGCGGTACGTGGCAGCGTGCGTAACGAGGTTGGTGTCCGCAGGCGCTCCCTCAAGCCCTTCCGGCGTCCACCGCACGGACGAGTACGCCCCGGACAGCTGGGCCTCAGGAGCAATGTCGCCTCCCATGAAGGCGTAGAACGTGCCGGTGGTATCCCGAACGCGCAGGGCATTCAAACCTTCATCGTGTCGGTAATAGAGATTCCCGAGGGAATTTTTTGGGTAGGGCCACATGTAGTTGAAATTCGTCTGGAACCGAATCACCAGCCGAACCGGATCCGTCGCGGTGCTTCGGTAATGCACCACCCCGCCGGAGGCCTGCAGTCCGGGGTAGATGACCTGACGGAGCGAGTCGGGACCAAGGTCGTAGTGCCGGACGAAGGCCTCTGGTCGGGCGGTGATCTCGACCGGAAGTTCGTCGAGCCATGCGACCGAGTCCCCCCGGACAACGCCCGTCTCGTAGTTGTAGAGGAGCTTGAAGGGGTGCGTCCACACCTCCCGGAGGCCCCCATTCTCGGTTCCCATGATGATGGCCCGGCGGCCGGCAACGTCGAAGAACTCATCGCTCGGGGCCGACCGATGCCAGGCCAGATCGGTGCGCGGCCGGTCGGTCAGGGCCCGGTCCGGAGACGGCTCGATCGGGGGCGACTGCGGGCCAGTGAACCGGCGAGGGAGGTTTTCGTGGTAGCGCCAGTACGTGCTGGGAGCCCCGTCGAGCGTTCCGTCGAGGTAGTGGACGGCGTTTTTGAGGAACTGCTCCAGCTTGACGCGCAGGTTGTTGGGGCGGTTCAGATAGACAAAAGCCCCGACGGAGAGCATGCGCCCCCCGGCCTCGGAGGTGTGCTCGATGGCGAGTTTGTTCTGGCGTCGCACGGCCGTCCGGGCCCGCTCGACGGCCAGAACGCGCCCAGAGTCGGGCGTGGCGGTGCCGAAGTAACCGACGAGGGACAACCGGTGGTCCTGTGTGGCGTCCCAGAGCTGATCCCCGCCGAGAAGCCCGCGAGTAAACAGGGGATGTCCCCGAAAACTCTGCAGTCCTTTTTTGTCGTTGTGCTCCCGGTTCTGCACAGAGCGGACGCGCCGCGATGGCGCGTTCGATTCAATCCCGAGATCGTAGGGCAGCCGGGCGGCATGGTTCGTCGCCAGGACGCGCATCCCGTCCTCAAAGGCCCGGCGGAGGGGACGAAGTTGCCCATTGGCCGTGAGCCTCCCGTAGGCCGACGAGTTCGCGGCGTGAACCCACACCACATCAATCCCTTCCAGGCGAGCGCTGGACAGATTGGACGCACGGAGCGTGTCGGTCTGCAACCCATTCGTGGACGCAAGCCACGATAGGTTGGCAGTGTCTACCGGGGAAGGAGTTTTCGCCGAGAGTACATATCCGACACGGGTCGGCCCGTCGGAGGCTCGACACCCCACCAGTCCACCGGCCAGGACGAGGCCGATAAGGAGTATTGTGGACCGGCGGTAGAACAGGGGGGGAGAAAAAGGCATGGGGGCGGCCAGAACGCTTGACAGTGCGGGTGTAGACGGGTATCCTTGTAGGACGTTGAACCGGTTTGGCCTAGTTCAACGTCCCCGGCAAGAAAACCCGCGCCGGTCAACATTGTCAAATTGGCGGCATAGGTCCCCTCGCCCCTGATGTCCGACCGACCCAATCTTGTCTTTGCCTTCGCCGATCAGTTGCGGACGCAATCGTGTGGCTACGCTGGGGACCGGTACGACGGGGGCACCTACGCGAACAATCCGGAGCCCTACACGCCAAACATCGACCGGCTCGCCGAGCAGTCCGCCGACGTCCGGGAGGCGGTGGCCGTAAACCCGATCTGCTGTCCATACCGCGCAAGCCTGGTAACGGGCAAGTATCCGAGCAGCACCGGCATGGTGATCAACGAACTGCGGGCAATGCCCGATCCCGACGCCCTGGGCCACGTGTTGGGGGAGCACGGCTACCGAACGTCCTACCTCGGCAAGTGGCACATGTACGGGAAGGATCACTCCCCCTCGCAGCAATTCATCCCGCCCGGCCCGCACCGACAGGGATTCGACCAGGAGTGGAAGGCCTACAACTTTAACCACGAGTACTACGACGGCTTCTACTACGAGGACACGTTCGACCGGATCGACCTTTTCGGGTACCAGCCGCATGCCTTCACCGATCAGGCCCTCACCGCCCTACGACGAGGCGCAGAGGGAGACGCGCCGTTTGCGCTGTTTCTCTCCTACGGGCCGCCACACGACCCGTGGACCTGGGACAATGTGCCCGACCCCTTCGCGCATCTCTTTCGTGACGCTGAGTTTCCAGATCCTCCCAATTATGCCGACGGTCATGCCCGCTACTGGCATCCGGAGTGGGACGAGCAGTGGTGGCTCGACAATTGGAAACCGCACCGCCACCGCAAGCGCCAGGTGTACGCTGCGCAGACGGCCAGCCTCGACTGGGAGATCGGGCGGCTCATGCACGCAATGCGTCGACTCGGGCTGGAAGAGGACACGATCTTCGTCTTCACCTCCGATCACGGCGAGATGTTTGGGTCGCAGGGCCGGATCGCGAAGAAGATCTTCTACGAAGAGGCCGCCCGCGTGCCGTTCCTCGTGCGGTGGCCCGGGACGGTCGAACCGCGGGTGACGGACGCCTGTCTGAATACCCCCGACATCGCTCCTACGCTGCTCCGGCTGATGGATCTTCCGGTGCCGGACTCGATGGAAGGACAGGACCTCAGCCCCATCGTCCGGGGCCGAGACGGAGAGCGCCCCGACGCCGCTTTCATGCAGGGCATGGGCCACACCTTTCAGTGGCACGACGGCGACGAGTGGCGGGCCGCCCGCGACGGGCAGCATGTCTACGCGACCATGCTCGACGGCGACGAGTACCTGTTCGACCACCGCAGGGACCCCTATCAGCTTAACAACCTCGCCGACGATCCCGAATATCGCGATGTCCGGGATCGGCTTCGCAACTGGATGCGCGGGAAAATGGACGAGCTAAACGACTCCTTCCGGCCCACCACCTGGTACCGAGACCAGTGGGTCGAGGACCGCGTCATCCTTCGCTCCGCCACCCGCGAACTGGAGCCCCGTTTTCGTCCAGAACACCTGGACGACGCCTGAGCAAGAGAACCCTCAGCCCTTGTCCCCGACGCACTCACAGCTTCCGCCTTCAACGTTCCTATGTCTTCTTCTGTAGACCGTCGCGAATTTCTCCGACGATCGAGCCTCGCCAGTGTTGGCGCGGCCGCCGCGACGACCGTCGGCCCCGCTACCTTCACCGCCTGCCAAGGGCGTTCGTCCTCCCCCACGGAGCCCCCCAATATTGTTGTCATCCTCGCCGACGACATGGGATTTTCGGATATCGGCTGCTACGGGAGCGAAATCGATACTCCCAATGTCGACCAGCTGGCCGACGACGGCATGCGGTTCACGCAGTTCTACAACGCCGCCCGCTGCTGCCCGACCCGCGCCTCGCTACTGACGGGGCTCTACCCCCATAAAGCGGGGGTTGGTCACCTCTCCCGCGACTACGGAAGGCCCGGGTACCAGGGGCACCTTACCTCGGAGTGTGTGACACTCGGGGAGGCACTCGGGGAGGCGGGCTACTTCACCGGAATGGTCGGGAAGTGGCACGTGGGCCACCAGAAAGAGGCCTACTGGCCGTCGAACCGGGGCTTCGACCGGTTCTACGGCGAGCACAACTACGTAGACGACTACTTTAAGCCGACCCACCAGCTCTACCTGAATGGGACGGAGGTTGAGCCAGAAGGGGAGGACTGGTACTCGACCGACGCCTATACCGACTATGCCCTCCAGTTCATGGATGAGGCCCACCAGGCGGGCCAGCCGTTCTGCATGTACGTGGCCTACAACGCGCCGCACTTCCCCCTCCAGGCGTTCCAGGAGGACATCGCCAAATACGAAGGCGAGTACGGCAAACGTTGGTTGGAGGTGCGCCAGAAGCGGTACGACCGTCTCCGCGAGATGGGGCTGATCGACGACTCCTGGACCCTCTCGGAGCCCTCACTGCTCGACCCAGAGTCGGAGGAGGTACGGGACTGGCTGGAGGTGGAGGACGACAGCCGTGAGCAGTGGGACCTGAAGATGGCGGCCTACGCCGCTCAGGTTGACCGAATGGATCAAAACATCGGGCGCCTCCTTCGTCGCCTCGAACAACTTGGGGTGGCCGACAACACGATGGTCATGTTTCTGTCGGACAACGGCGGCTGTGCAGAAGACTGGATTAACAGCCAAAATCCGGACGGCGTGGCCCCTGGGGCTCGCAACTGCAAGCTGGCCTACGGGCCCCCCTGGGCCAACGTGAGCGACACTCCCTTCCGCTACTACAAACGCTGGGTCCACGAGGGAGGCATCGCGACCCCACTGGTCGTCCGGTGGCCCAATGTCGTCGAACCGGGCAGCGTCTCACGCCAGATGGGGCACGTCGTGGATCTCCTCCCGACCTTCCTGGAGGCCGCTGGTGCCTCCTATCCGTCCACGTACGACGGGGAAGCGGTGCCCCCGATGCAGGGGGAAAGTCTCGTTCCGGCCCTCCGTGGACAGGAGGAACCGATTCACGACGCCCTCTTCTGGGAGCACGAAGGCAACCGGGCCGTCCGCAAAGGCGACTGGAAGCTTGTCGAATCCTCCCGCTTCAGCGAGGAGGAGTGGGAGCTGTACAACATGGCGGACGATCGTACGGAAACAAACGATCTCGCAGACGAGCGACCTGAGACGGTGGCCGAGCTCGAAGAAGCGTACCAGAACTGGGCAGACCGTAGCAATGTGATTCCGTGGGAGAAGGTTAAGGAAATCCGAAGCTCATAGGTGCCGCCCGACGAGGCCCCAACTTCGTCCACGGGTGAACCTGTGGGCACCCACATCTCTGGTGAGACGACGCAAATTTGGTAAGATGACGCAAACCACTGCCAGTGGGCTCCTCTGGTCCCACCCGCCGGGTAGACGCAATTGGGGGGGCGTTCTAATGGCCGTCTTCGTTCTTCTCTCCGTCGCTTATCCGGGGGGCGCGCTGGGAGGGGCGAACTCGGCGGAGGCATCGACGGCACCGTTCACGCCGACCCCGACGGCCCCCGATACCGGGGCCGTGCCGTACCTGTCACGCCTGTCGGCCACGGCCGACGATCCCCTCTTCGCGACCTACGCCGCCCCAATGCGACGCTCGTCGTACCTCGTCGACGAGGGCTATCGGTTTCAGTTTGACGAGCCCGATGCCCCGATCCACTTCGGGACGGACCATGCGGGCGACTGGGGGGTGGCCTTCCGAAAGGGCGAAGCGGTGCGGCACCAGCTGAGCGACATGGCCGATCGGCCCGTCGTCACAGCCTCCTACAGCGACCTCGTCCGGTACCGCTACCGTCCGTTCGACGGCGTGGCGGTTCGGGCGTTCTTTCAGGTCTACAGTTCGAAGTACGCGGTCCGGCGGCTCATCATGACCAACCAGACAGACGAGCGCATCTCGCTCGACGTCACGTCCTTCGTGCGACGGTCGACGCCGATGAGGGCCGTGCGGGCCGATTCGCTCGACGACGGACTTGTCTTTCAGCACCGGCATCCCCCGGATGGGTGGACGAAGCGGAAAGATCAAGTGCCCCACGTGACCGATCGTCAGGATCTGCTCCGCATGCAGGGACCGGCCCAGGTGGGGAGCTTCGGCGACTCGACCGCCTTCCGGACCGCACTGTCCAGGGGGATTCTCGACGCATCGGCCGATTCGGCCCGGATTGTCGCCTTGCAGCGTCGTCTCGAGTTGGCGGCCGGGGCCTCCGACACGCTCCGCATCGTTCGGGGCGTGGCCGACGCGCATGCCCCGAGCACGCCGTTCTACGCGAAAAGCCGGTCTCTCTTCTCGCACGACATGGAGGCAGCCCTCCGGCACAACGAGCGGCTCTACCGGAGCGTCCCTCGGCTCCCGTTCCGGAGCAAGGAGCGACGGTTGATGTATTGGGGGACTTTCAATCTGATGCGGCAGTGCATGATGCCGCCGGAAGGAAAAGCCCGCCACAACTACTACATCTATTCGCGTGAACCAACCTGGGGGTGGGGCCACGCCGGCCAGGTTTTCCATGAGAGCCTGGCGATGCTGGCGTATGTCTTTCTCGACCCCTCCAGCGCGCTCAATTCGCAGCGCCTCTACATGGATCGCCAGTGGGCCAACGGGTACATCGAGTACCGCGCCGGGCCGTACCTGGACGCGACAAACTTTGCCCGGGGCGATTTTACCAGCTCCGCCCCGTGGTTCAGCTACGAGAACTGGACGGTTTATCGGCACACCGGCAACCGGCGCTTCCTCCGACAGGCCTACGAGTCGGGACAGCAGTTGTACCGGTGGTGGCAGAACCACCGGGACCAGGACAGCGATGGGCTGGCGGAATGGGGCGGACACGCCGTCCTGGAGTCGGTTCGCGACGCGAACGTCGCGGTCTGGAAGGATGTTGGGTGGCCGTCGAACTTCGAGGCGCCGGAGTTGAACGCGATGCTCGTGAAGGAGGCCGAAGCGCTATCGAAGATGGCGGAGGCCCTCGGCGACTCGACCGGCCACCGGTACTGGCAGAAGGAGGCCGACGCCCGGTCCGAGGCCATTCGGAAGACCTTTTGGGACGAGGAGACAGGCTTCTTCTACTACGTCGACCGGACGGACCACGACTTCACGTTCAGGGAGGCCGGAGACCTGAAGCGTCAGGAGATCATCGGGTTCATGCCCCTGTGGGCGGGCGTTGCGAGCGATGAGCAGGCCCGGAAACTGGTCGAGACCATGACGGACACGACCACGTTTTGGCGGCCCTACGGTCTGCCCTCCCTAGCCGCCAACGACCCGTTTTACGACCCGCAGGGCTACTGGAACGGGCCGGTGTGGATCCAATGGCAGTATCTGATCATGAAGGGACTGCTGGAGTACGGTTACGACGACGTGGCCCGTCGGCTCACCGATCGCGTGCTATCGAACGTGATCCATCAGCTCGAGACGACCCACACCTTCTGGGAATTTTACAGTCCTGAGGCCCACTGGGGCGGCCATCACCAGACCTACATCTGGACCGGCATCGTGGCGCGCATGCTCATCGACCTGCACCGCAGTAAAGCAGCCAGGGCGCCCGCCGGGCCGGAATAGAACGCCGCAGCGTCGAGAAGACGCCCCCGATGACCTCCTCGAAAGTCTCCCGGAGCTGCCAGAACATCACGTCTACCAGAACATCACGTAGAGCATGGCGGTGGCCGCGACGACGATACCTCCACCCGCGGCCGCCCAGGGATGCGGGGTGAGGTCGATGTCGGTGCGCTGCCGGGCGAGGTCGGCCGGCTCGGAGCGCGGGGCCCAGGCCGTCACCACGGCCATCGTCGCGAGAACCGTAATGAACGTGATGGCCATGTGGTTGAGGAAGGCCATGCCAGGGAGCGCCCAAAGAAGGAGGCCGTACACCGGAATGTTTACGAGCATTCCGGCCATCGCCGCCGCGGAGGAGGCACGGGGCATCAGCAGGCCCACCAGAAAGACTCCCAGAATGCCTGGAGAAATGAAGCCCTGGAACTGCTGAATGTACTTGAACACCCCTTCAACGAGTCCCGGGAGCGGTCCCATGAGGCACGCCAGGAGCACGAATACCCCCGTCGAGATCCGACCGACCCGCATGAGTCGATTTTGATCCGCATCCGGATTGACGTAGCGCTGGTAGATGTCGATCGTGAAAATCGTCGAGCAGGAGTTCAGCATCGAGTCCAGCGAGCTCATCACCGCCCCAAAGAGCGCGGCGAAGAGTACTCCCCGCAGGCCAAATCCGGGCAGCAGGTTTTCCAGAAGGACCGGAAACGCATCGTCGCCCGAACGGGCGATTTGCTCGGGATAAAGCTGGAAGGCAATGATGCCGGGAAAGACGATGATAAACGGCATCAGGAGTTTGAGGAAGGCCGCGAAGATGACGCCCTTCTGACCCTCCCAGAGGGATTCGGCCCCGAGCGTACGCTGGGTGATGAACTGGTTGAGCCCCCAGTAGTAGAGATTCGGGATCCAAATTCCGAGAATCATCGCCGTCCACGGAAGCTCCGGGTGATCGGCGGGCTGTATCATGTGGAGCTTGTCGGCGTTGGCCTCAAAAAAAGCGTCGACCCCTCCGATTTCCGAGAAGGCCAGGCTGGTCACGAGGATCCCACCCGCAATGAGGACGACGCCCTGAATGAGATCCGACCACACGACGGCGCTCAATCCGCCGTAGACGGTATACCCGCCCGCCACGAGGCCGATCAGCCAAATGGACGCGTACAGGTTGAGGCCAATGAGGCTTTCGAAGAGGACGGCCCCGGAATACAGGACCGAAACGATGAGCACGGCGACGTAGGCAAAAATCATGTAGGTCGCCATGAGCGTGCGGGGACCGGGGCCGTAGCGATGCTCCAGAAACTCCGGCATCGTGTAGATGCCCAGTCGCAGGAACACGGGAAGGAGAAACAGCGCGACGACGACGAGCGCTACGGCGGCAATCCACTCGTAACTAGCGATGGCGAGGCCCGCCGTCGCCACGCCCCCACCGGCCATGCCGACAATCTGCTCGGTCGAAATATTCGACGCAATGAGAGAAAGCCCGATCAGGGGCCAAGTCAGGTCGCGGCCCGCGAGGAAGTAGTCCTCTCCTGTCTCGTCGCCGCGCCCGGCGTAGAGAGACACGGCGATCACGAACGCGAGGAAGACGAAGAAGGCCGTCAGGTCGATCCAACTGAGGTCCATTTCCGAGGGTGACGACGTTTGGTCGGGCGAGCGCGAGTGGGGTACGGTGGAGCTTGTAGAGGGAATGGGGGAACCCCTCCCGGTCCGTGACGGGGCTCCCCGGGGAGACGTGTTTCGGTTCAACGCCAGCCTCGTGGGCCGGTGGATTCCCGCCTTTCAGTCACGGGGACGTGTAGAGAACGAGTAGATGGTCCGGGACCGGTACGTCTCCCCGGGCCGAAGGATCGTCGACGGAAATGCCGACTGATTCGGAGAGTCGGGAAAGTGCTGCGTTTCCAGGGCGAAACCACTGCGGTGCCGATAGACCGTGCTGTCTTTCCCCACGAGATTGCCGCGGAGGAAATTTCCGGAGTAAAACTGAAGTCCCGGCTCGGTGGTGCGGATGGTCAAGAGGCGCCCGGACTCAGGATCGTACACGCGGGCGGCGAGCGCGAGGGAATCCTTCCCTGCGTCGTCGCGATTGAGCACAAAGTTGTGGTCGTATCCCTGAGCGTACCGGAGTTGGCGGTTCTCCGCGTCGATTCGGGCGCCGATTTGGGTCGGGGTGCGGAAGTCAAATGGGGTTCCAGTCACGGAGCGGAGTTCGCCCGTCGGAATAAGGGTCGAGTCAATGGGGGTAAAGTGGTCCGCGTTAATCATGAGGCGGTGGTCCAGAATTTTTCCTTCGTCGTGCCCGGAAAGATTGAAGTAGCTGTGCTGCGTCAGGTTGACGGGCGTCGCCTCGGTCGTCGTGGCCTCGTAAGACACGATGAGTTCGTTGTCGCTGGTCAGCCGATAGGTTACGGAGGTCGTGAGGCGCCCCGGGTATTCTTCCTCCTCGTCGGGACTGACGTACGTGTACCGGACCCCAGCCCCATGCTCGTCCACGAACGGGTGCCCCGTCCAAAACCGCTTGTCAAACCCGACATCGCCGCCGTGCAGGTGGTTCGGCCCATTGTTCGTCGCCAACTGGTAGGTTTTCCCATTGAGCCCGAAGCGGCCCTCGTCGATACGATTGGCGTACCGGCCGATGAGGGCCCCGAAGTACGGGGAGGCGGAGAGGTAAGCGTCGGAACGATACTTCTTGTAGGAGTCGAAGCCAAGAACGACATCCTCGAGCGTGCCGTCGCGATCCGGAACCCGGAGGCTGAGAATCGTCCCTCCGTAGTTCATCGTTCGCAGTTCGACGCCATTCGCGTTGGTAACCGTGTAGACCTTGACGAGCTTGCCCCCTTCGGAGTGGCCGAAGGGCTCGGCTTTCACGGAGCGGTTTGCGGACTGCGCCAGCACAGGCACGCTTCCTGCGACGAGAAAGATGGCGAAAAGAAAAGGAGCACGGACGGGCATCGCTTCGGAGGATGTATGATACAATGACCAGTCGAGTATAGCTATGCGTAGACAAAATGGCAAAGCGAAGTCAATTTTTGCCAAATCGATTCAATCGTAGTTGAATCCACGGCCTGCCCGCTGCTCGCTGGACTCTCCTGCACGAGAGATGCGTGGTGGCCTCTCTTGAATGAGGGCAGACGGGGCCAATTCGGGTTGAGGGCATATTCGTCGGGCTTTCCCTCGGGGGCATTGGTTCACGGGCGGGAAGAGTAGCGTCTGCCGAAAACACCGGTTGATGGTCTCACGGTGTACCCCTATTATTGAGCAGTAGGTTTTCCCTTGAACCGGTTCAAAGTTGCTTGGGAGCCCGACCGGTCCCTCTGCAGAACCAGACAACTCGAACAAAACACAACCTCCGCCGTGACCGACGCCGCTCGCACGTCCGCCGCCTCCGGAATCACCCGCCGTGAAGCCCTCCACCAGTTGGGGGGCGGGCTCGGGCTGGCAGGAGTGCTGGCGGGGATCGGGCCGGTGACAGGGGTCGAGACGGGAACGACCCCGGCCACGAGCCAGAGCCCATACGTATTCAACCGCGATCCCCTGGAGACGGAGGCCTTCGCGATGCTCCCGGCCGGAAGCGTTGCCCCGCGAGGCTGGCTTCGACAGCAGCTTACCCGCATGGCCGAGGGCATGGCGGGCCGCCTGCACGAGATATACCCGAACGTAGGAAAAACCAATGCCTGGCGGGGCGGTAGCGGCGACGTGTGGGAGCGTGGCCCATACTGGCTCGACGGGGCGGTGCCCCTGGCCTACGTGCTCGACGATGAGCGTCTCAAGGAGGCTGTTCGGCCCTACCTTGAGTGGACCCTTCAGAGCCAGCGGCCGGACGGCTACTTTGGGCCGCCGCCCGACAAGTCGTACGTAGACCGGGACGGCTTCCAGACCGATCGCCCTGGCGACTGGTGGCCCCGCATGGTGATGATGAAGGTGCTACAGGTCCACCACAGTGCCACAGGCGATGAGCGCGTGCCAGAGTTGATGTCGAACTATTTCCGGTACCAGCAGGAGATGCTGCCGGAGAAGCCCCTCAATCACTGGTCGTGGTGGTCAAAGATGCGGGGCGGAGAAAATCAGGCCAGCGTCTACTGGCTCTACAACCGCACCGGTGAATCGGGCCTCCTGGACCTAGCTCAAACCCTCTTCGAGCAGACCCACGACTGGACCGGGCGCTTCGAGTCTCAGGAAGGCAACTGGCACGGGGTCAACACGGGAATGGGCCTCAAGCAGCCGGCCCTGCAGTACATGCTCACCGGCGACGACCGATACCTCGACGCCGTCGACGCGGGATTTCGGTACCTGATGGGCCCCCACCGCCAGCCCCAGGGGATGTTCTCCGGCGACGAGTTGCTCCACGGCACAGATCCGGTGCACGGCACCGAGCTCTGCAGCGTCGTGGAACTTATGTACTCGCTCGAAACGCTCGTCGGCATTACCGGGCGCATCGACTACGCCGACCGTCTCGAACGGGTCGCCTATAACGCCCTTCCGGCACAGCACACCGCCGACTACATGGGGCGGCAGTACTATCAACAACCGAACCAGATCGAAGTCGCGTCGGTCGAGCGGGGGACCTCTCCCTTTGTGACCGACCACGACGGGGAGAACAACTGCTTTGGGCTCCTCAACGGCTATCCCTGCTGCACCACCAACATGCATCAGGGCTGGCCCAAGTTCGTGCGGTCGATGTGGCGGGCTACTCCGGACGGGGGCCTCGCGGCCCTCGCCTACGGGCCGTGCGACGTCACCGCGCAGGTGGCCGGCGGGACCGAGGTCACCATTGAGGAGGACACGACGTATCCCTTCGAAGACACCGTCCGCCTCACGGTCGACCCCGACGCGGCGGTGTCGTTCCCGCTCCGACTCCGCGTGCCCACCTGGACGGACGGCCCCGCGACGATTCAGGTGAACGGGCAGTCCTACGACTCGGTCGAGTCGGGGCGGATGGCTACCGTCGAGCGCCGTTGGACCTCGGGCGACACCGTAACGGTCTCCCTTCCGGCCTCGGTCGAGGCGTCCCGCGGGCACGAGCGCTCGGTGAGCATTCGCCGCGGCCCCCTCGTGTTTGCGCACGCCGTGGACGGGACCCGTGAGCAGATTGATTCGCATCACGGCGTGCCGACGTACGCGGTGCATCCGTCCGCTCCGTGGAACTATGGGCTCGACATTGAACCGGACGAGCTCGGGAAGGACGTGTCGCTGGAGCGCACCGAAACCGACGACTACCCGTGGACGCCCGAGAACGCCCCTGTCCGACTCCGGGTGACGGGCCGCAAGATTCCGTTCTGGACCGAATACAACAACGCCGCGGGTCCCTTGCCACCGAGTTCGGTTCCCGTCGACACGGACGCCGAAGACCTCACCCTCGTTCCGTACGGAAGCACCACGCTCCGCATCAGCGCCTTCCCGGTCGTGCGGAGCTGACTCCGGTCGGGTGCTCCATTTTTGCCTCCCCCACTGCTCTCTCTAGGTCGTCATGGACCGCCGTGAATTTCTTGAAAGCGCCGCCGCCGGAAGCCTCGGGCTGGTGGGCAGCTCGTTGCCGTCGCTGCCGTCCTGGTCCGACGGACGGCACCGAAACCCGGACCTGGACCCGTCCGATCAGCCCAACCTCGTCTACGTGTTTGCCGATCAGCTTCGGCCCCAGTCCTGCGGCTACGCTGGGGACCGTTACGGGGGCACCTACGCCGAGAACCCGGCGCCCTACACCCCGAACATCGACCGGCTCGCCGGAGAGTCCGCAGATTTCCGGGAGGCCGTTTCGGCCGACCCGATCTGTTGCCCCCACCGGGCCAGCCTGGTGACGGGCAAGTATCCGAGCAGTACCGGCATGGTCATCAATGAGCTTCGGGCCATGCCCGACCCGGATGCCATCGGGCACGTGCTCTCGGACAATGGCTACCACACCGGCTATGTGGGCAAGTGGCACATGTTTGGGAAGCACCATGGCACCAAGCAGCAGTTCATCCCGCCGGGCCCCTACCGGCAGGGGTTCGACGGCTACTGGGCGACAAACAACTTCAACCACAACTACTTCGACGGCTTCTACTTCAAGGACTCCTTCGACAAGGTCGACGTCGACGGGTACCAGCCCAACCGGTTCACGGACCTGTCCATCGAGTACATGCGACGGGCGAGCCAGCAGGAGAATCCTTTCGCCCTGTTCCTGTCGCTCGGCCCGCCCCACGACCCCTTCACGTGGGAGAACACCCCCGACTTCTTCGAGCACATGTTCAAGGGAAAGGACTTTCCCGATCCGCCCAACTACGAGGACGGCCACGCCCGCTACTGGGTACCCAGCTGGGACGAGGAGTGGTGGAAGGAAAACTGGAAGCCGAATCGGTTCCGGCAGCGGCGGGCGTACGCCGCGCTCACCTCCACGGTCGACTGGGAGGTGGGCCGGCTGCTGCACGCCCTCGACGAGCTCGACCTCGCCGACGATACAATTTTTGTCTTCAGCTCCGACCACGGGGAGATGTTCGGCTCGCAGGGACGCATCGCCAAAAAGATCTTCTACGAGGAGGCCGCTCGGGTGCCCTTCCTCGTCCGCTGGCCCGACGAGGTGGAGCCGGGTCGGAATGACGTCTGCCTCAACACGCCCGACATTGCGCCCACGCTGCTGGGGCTCCTGGACCTTCCGGTCCCCGACTCCATGGAGGGGCTCGACCTGAGCGGACACGCCCGCGGGGAGGGGGGACCCCGGAAGGAAGCGGCCTTCATGCAGGGCATGGGGCACACCTACCGGTGGCACGACGGTGACGAGTGGCGGGCGGTGCGCGACGACCAGTACACCTACGCCAAGATGCTCGCCGACGGGTCGGAGTACCTCTTCGACAACGTCAACGACCCGTACCAGCTCGACAACCTGGTCAACGACCCGAACCACCAGGGCACCTACCGGCGGCTCAAGCGCTACATGGAGAAGCGCATGAACGATCTGAACGACGAGTTCAAGCCGACGACCTGGTACCAGCGCTGGGTAGACGATCGGGTCATCATGCGCTCGGCGACGCGCGAGTTGGAGCCGGAGTACCGACCCGAGAACATTAGCCTTCCCCACCTGAGTGACGCCGGAGGCTGAGCGGTGCCCTCACGGGGCAGGGGAGGAGACGAGATCCGCCCCGCTACCAGAGGAGATGGATCCGGCGATCGAGCAGTCTCGGGCCCCTCAGTCCTCGCTGATAGTGATGCTTTCTCACGAACGGCACTTCAAGGATGTCTTTCCGACGTGCTTCGGTTTTCGCTGCGGGGGGACTCCTCGTTCTCGCCCTCGTGGTCCTTGTCGGGCAGTCTTCCGCGGCGCTGGAGACGACGACCGACGAAGCGGATGCGCGTCCCGACCGCGCCGCCCCTACCATCACGCACGGACCCATCCTGGGACGTCCGAGCGCTACGGGCATGGGCGTCTGGGTGCGAACCTCCGCGCCAGCCCAGTTTGTGGTGCAGTACCGGCCCCGGGGCAGCTCCGCGAGTGCAGCCCGATCGGACACCGGTCGCACTCGGCGGGCCCACGACAATACCGGCTGGCTGCACCTCACCGATCTCTCTCCCGACACGCGGTACGCCTACACAGTGCGCCCTGCGTCGGAGGATACCACGGCCCGACGGGGCACCTTCCGCACGCTGCCGTCGCCGTCCACCCATCGGAATCCCGAGCACAATCCTGAGGGCCTCTTCAATTTCAGCTTCGAGGTTGGCGCCTGCAACTATCAGTATCGGCGCGGCGACACGAGCTACGCGATGCCGGCCTACCGTACGATGCGGCGCCAGATCGACGACGAGATCCACTTCCAGATCATGAACGGGGACTTCATCTACGAAGCACGCCGGGGCACCTCGGTCGACGAGTGGCGGTCCGCCAATGGCGTGCCGGCGGAGGACACCCCTTCAGTTCTCCGGCACCTCCCAGATGTAGCCGGGATGTGGGCCAACTACAAGCACTATCTCGACCGGTCGACCCACCTGAAACGCTGGCACCGGCACGTACCGGCGTACTTCATGTTTGACGACCACGAACTGCTCAACGACATCAACGGCACCGGGACGCCCGGCCACAAGGGCAAGCGTGCCCGGGCCCGCGATCCCGGCGTGCGAGCGTGGCAGGACTACCTTGGGTGGAGCAATCCGGTTCCCGACACAGCCCGTCCGGTACGCTTCGGTCGGGCGGAGCTCACCGCGGACGGACTCCTTACCGACCCCGAGGCCGACTTCAGCGAACTCGACCTTCCGGCGCCCACCCTGCACGTCCACGCGGGCGACGATGCCCCCAGTGGCGTCTATGCCATCGAAGCGGTGCAGGGCCCCCACCGCCTCCAGCTTCGCCCAGCCCCCGCGAAAGAGGGAACGGAGCTGGTGTACTCGATCGGTCGGCGAGCCTACTATGACTTCCAGGTCAGCAACGCCCACTTCCTTGTGCTCGATACCCGGTCCTACCGCGACCTGCACGACAAAGACCGGCCCGCCAAGGACGGCGTGCAGATGATCGGTCCTCGGCAGACGCGGTGGTTGAAAACCACCATGCGCCAGAGCGACGCTGACGTGTTCTTCGTCGTGAGCAGCGTGTCGCTTACCATCCCGCACGGCGATCCTTCACAGCCGAACAAAGATGAGTCCTGGACCAGCTACCTGGATGCCCGCAAAGACCTCATCGATTTTTGGGACCAGCGCGACGCGCCTGTTCTTGTGCTGACGGGGGACCTCCATAACAGCATGGCCATTGGAGTGACCGATAATGTTCGGGAGTACATCGCCAGCCCGCACAACTCCCCGAACCACCCGCTCCCCGACGAGGGGGGGCGCCCGCCGTCCGGGCGCTTCGATTCAAACGGTCGGCCCGTCAACATTCACTGGTCGTCGTTCTGGATGAAGGACGTACCGGGCGAGTTTATGCAGCAGCCCTACTACACGGTCATTTCCGTCCAGAACGTGTTCGAAAATCCTGGGCCCAACGACGACGACCGACGGGTGGCCTATCCCACGCCGCGTGTGCTCGTCCGCTACTACGACGGCATCACCGGCGATCTCGCCTACACCGAGTCCGTCGGACTGAAGAGCGCCGCCACGGGCTCGGAATAGGCATTTTCTGCTCGCAATTCCGCGAAACAACTTCAGAGGCCCCCATGGCATCTTCGCATCAGCAGTCCCGCCGCTCGTTTCTTCGCATGGCTGCGGCCGCCGGGGCCGGCGCGGCCTTCACGCCCCTGACCGGGTGGAGCCGATCCTCCTCGCCCCCTGCCCCCCCGATCACCGAAATTCGAGTTCTGCGCGTGCCGGGGTCCTTCTACCGGCCCATCGCGATGAACGCGTATGACGACGCGCCAAAGGGCAAGGCGGGGACGATTCGGCTCGTGCACGCAACCCTGGAGGACGGCACCGTCGGGGTGGGGGTAGAGGGCTACGACCGTATCGATGAAAAGACCGTTTCGGGCCTGCGAGACCGGATGATTGGCACGAACCCGCTGGCGGCCTATAGCTGGAACGGGGACTCGATCCAGAGCGTCGCTTCCGACTACCAGGACTTTCTGCTCAGTACCCGCTATGCGTGGTTCGAGAGCGTTCTGCTGGACCTGGCCGGCCAGGTGATGGAGAAACCAGTGTATGCCCTGTTCGGGTCGCCCGTGCGGGCCGGAGTCGACGCGTACGACGGCACCCTGTATTTTAAGGACGTGGAGCTGGACACTGGCCCGGACGTCATCGGGGAGCTCGCCGCTCGCATCCAGGACGACGGGTATCAGGCGTTGAAGATGAAAGTAGGCCGGCCGAACAAGTGGATGGAGCCCCGTCCCGGCCTCAAGCGCGACATCAAGGCCGTGACCCAGGCGCGGCGAGCCGTAGGGTCGAACTTCACCCTCATGGCCGACGCCAACAACGGGTACGAGGGAAAGCTGAAGTTGGGCCTCCAGTTTCTGAAAAGCGTCGACGCACATAGTCTGTACTGGATTGAAGAGCTCATCCCTGAGCAACAGCACACGTACTCTCAGCTGCGGCAGACGATGTTCAGCGAGAACATTGACGTCCGAACCGCGGAGGGCGAGAACGCGATGTGGGCGGATGGGGCGCCCATTCAAAAGCCCGAAGATGTAGAAACGTGGGTGTCCAACAATCACTTTGATGTCGTGCAGCCGGACCTCCGCACCGTCGGGTTCGCCAACGCCCTCCGCATGGCAGACATTGCCAACCGGCATGGGGCCGCCCTTGTACCCCACAACTGGCAAAGTGAGATGGGAAAACTCATGGGGATTCACCTCGCCAAGCTGCGCGAGAACGTGCGGTTCGTCGAAGATGACCGGTGGAGCAACTACGCCCTAGACACGTCTGCGTACCAGTTCCGCAATGGTCAGTGGAAAGCGCCCGATGCGCCGGGCTGGGGCGTGCGTCTCAGCGAGCACTACGACCGCTTTGCGGAAGCGGAAGAGGAGCGCGT